>NZ_JAWOBT010000081.1:0-20293 GCF_046484155.1 Alkalibacterium sp. | reverse complement strand
TTAAAGAAAGCTGTCTTGTCATTCATAGTTCAGAACGCTTCTGAACCGGCAACGGGATCAGTTTTTTAGTCACTCAAATTTAAAGTTGTTAAAACTGCATACGATGGTAGCGAACAGTCCAATCAGATTTTCCAGTCAGCATCGTCTGCTGATCACAAGTCGGACGTAAACTTATTTTTGAAAGAAATGGTCAGAAAGCCATACTGACAAACCAGCTGACCCTCTAATATCCATTGTATCAGTATAATGACAATCAGTCATGTTAGTAAAGGGAATTGCACTATTTTTTTTTCATCGAATAAACAGCTTTCCTCTCTATTATCTGAAAAAATCGCTGCTCCGCCTCCATTTTCACGGAGGACCATGCCAAAAAGCCATACGGAGAGATTTTCATGGGTGGATCAAACAGTTTCTTTTCGTTTATTGTCTCTTAAGAAGAAGGTCAGGATAAATGCGATGAATGCCAGCAGGGCCATTATTCCAAACCCGCCCCGAATCCCTTCAATACTGATGTCAGGCTGGTTGCCTCCAGCGTTTGCAGCAGGCGCATGGACGAATGAAGAAACGACAGATATGGAAGCAAAAACAAGCGTAATGGCGAAACTCGATCCGATTTGTCTGACCGTTTGTCTGGCTGACGTCGCATGTCCCATTTCTTCATCAGGTAAGGCGTTCATGCCGGCGGTAGTGATCGGGATGTTGAAAATGCCAAAACCGAGTGACAAGAAAAGGTACGTTCCAACGATCAACCATATGGGTGTTGACGTAGATACAAAGACTAATAGAAGTGTACCGATAAAGAGGATCGCACCGCCTAAAGGCCCAATCACCTTCACCCCATATTTATCGTAAAAGTTGCCGGTGATCGGTGAAATAAAGGCTTTCAGCATCCCACCAGGCAAAACGATCAAACCGGACAAAGTTGCTGATCGACCTAGAACGGTTTGAACATAGATGGGCATGACATTTGAGATGCCGGTAATGACCATCAGTCCCAGCATGGCGATAATGACGGCCAAACCAAATGTCCTGTTTTTGAATAACGATACATTCAGCATCGGCTCGTCGCTGTTCAGGTTCCGCCTAATAAAGAGCACGATGAACAGTGCGCCTATCAGAATCCCGCCCCAGGCTATAAGTGAATCAAATCCCTGCGATCCCAAAATGGATAATCCGAAAAGAAAAAGGCCGAAACCAATGAGTGAATGCCTGATCGATACCCAGTCCAAGGTCGGGTTTCCCATCGGCAGCACATCGGTAAGCGTCAGTATAGCAAGCGGGATCACTAAGAGTGAACCGAGGAGTAAAAAGTAGAAAATATAGTGCCAGGAAAGATTGTCAACGACCCAGCCGCCCATTGCCGGACCTAACGTCGGACCTATCCCCAATACAATACCCATCAAACCCAAGGCGCTACCCCGTTTCTCAATGGGTGAAACGGTTAAGATGATCGTCTGCATCAAAGGGATGATCATGCCGGCACCGACACCTTGAAGCAGCGTCCCGACTAAGACGACGTAGAAATTTATGCCTGAAGCCGCAATCAATGAACCCAGACTGAAAATCAGCATCATCAGCACGAATAAATTTCTCGATCGAAACTTATTCATGGCGAAGGCTGTGATCGGGACCATTATACCCTTAAGCAACGTATAACCGGAAACCATCCATTGACCGATCGATGGCGATACGTCCAGATCAATGATCATTGTCGGTAAAGCTGTTTTTATGGCTGTCTGGTTTATGATGATCATAAGCGACCCCATAAATAATGCTGTATAGACTAGACCAATAGGCACTTCGTTGTTATCTCTCCGGTCCAGTTGTTTGACTAAGGCCTCTATCCCTGCTTTAGCTAGCTTGGTTTGTTTGATGTTCACGTGGCGACTCCCTTTTTATTTATATGTAAACATGTATCAGCTGACACAGATAGACTAATAAAAAAAGGAAATCTCTGAGATTTCCTTTTCATCTTATTAAATTATGATAAAAATCATGAAATTAATCAAGCCATTCGACTAAATCAGTCTAATGGTTTTTTGCGTTTGATTTTTCCGTCCCAGCCGGAGTAACCTTTTTGAAGGACGTACAAATCTTCGAATCCTTTTTTACTCAACAGGATCGCAGCACGATAACTCAATGTTTTCTTGTCATCGTATAAGTAGATGGGTTGATCTTTTCTCAATTCTCCCGCACGCTGTTTTAATTGAGAATATGGAATGTTCCGCGCCCCCAGGATATGACCGGCATTGAAATTATCTTTTTCTCTCACATCCACGATTTGAGCGCGACGCATGTTTTCTTTAAACGCTTCATTGTCCAGTGGCGTTGCCGTTTTTTTTCTTTGAAAGTGTAAAAAAACCTCATACGCAGCGTAGCCAATGATTAAAACCCACAAAATAATTGTTGCAATTGTCCATATATCCAAAGCAAACTTCCTCTCTATTCTATTCATATTACAGTTTACATTACTCTAGGGTAATTTTCTAGTCTAAATTTAGTTGAACTCTTCTAACAACGGGATCAATCGTTTGTCAGAGAGATCCACGATATATTCTAAACGCCAACCGTATAGCAGATACTCTTCCGATGGACTCAGTGCGATCGGCGCGTCTTCTTTCAGTTCGAGCACTTCTTCAATTTCTTCATTTTCAAAATCCAAGTATGACAAATGATAGTTTCCTAAATCCTCTTCTACTGCAAAAGAGTCATCAGGGATGACCCCGTATATTTTGCCGTTACGCGTGGCCTGTGTGAGATGCGGTTTCACTGGATATTCGTTCATTGTAACTTTGGGGATATTTATCACCTTATCTCCCACTAAAAAAGGATACTCGTGGAAGAGATGGACTACGTCGTCCTGAATGTCTGATTCAACGATGGCAAGAAACGTGTCTCCATTTAAAAAAAAGTCAATAATGTCTCGGTTGAGCAGTATATCCTCCCGGTCTTCCCTTATGTCACCGATGTACAAGGCTTTAGTGTCAAGTTCGTCAATGTATAAATAAACATTAGCAGAGTACCACCTTGGAGATAATGAAGGGATGTCTTTTTTAGTGAGGGTGTTCTCGTCTATTGTCCAGATATAGACCTGGATCATTTCAGATTCTTGGACGTGGTCATAACTATAGTGAGAGATAAATACGGTGTTGTTGTCGGTAGGATTCCAATCGAATGTCACATAACTTGAATAGTCGAAGGGAGTGGTCTGAACAGTCAAGCCGTCAGCCGTGATCACTGTCAACCTTGAGAAGGCCTCACTTACTTCTTGGAGTAAAATCTCGTCTCGTGATTGATTTATTTGAACTGAGAGGATAGCTGTATCTCCGCTATAAATCGTGCTCTTTTCTCCTGAAAAAATATTGTACTTAATGAGTTCATGATCCTCCGTGCTGCCGATATGAATAAGGATTTCATCTTCAGTCAACCATCCAATGACTTTCTGAAAGGATTCATATTGAATGTCTATCGGCGTGAGCATGACAGTTTCGCTCTCCTCTGGGGGAACAGGTCGTTCATCTGCGATATCCGGGCCCCTCTGGCAAGCAAACAAAAAAAGGCAACAACAAAGTAAAAGAAAAGTCACATAACTGTTGTGTGCTCTCTTTTCAAACATTGTCATCACCTCTGCAAGATTATTCTTTATGCCACTATATTAGCATATAAAAAGGTTCGTCTGTTAGTGACTTGCTTGATGGATCGACTCATTTATAACCAGCGAACTTGCTCCGATGACACCCGCATCATTACCTAATTCGGCGATCCTGATATGTGTACTCTTGCGGATGGTCGGGAAAGCGTAGACGGCAAATTGTCTTCTTACACGTTCAACTAAAAATTCTCCCGCTTTAGATACCCCGCCACCAATCACAATTGTAGATGGATTAAGTATGTTGGCGATATTCCCGCAAGCCAAGCCTAAGTAATCGCTGATTTCGTCAGCAATAGCGATACCATATGCGTCGCCTTCTTTGGCCGCATCCATAATAGCTTTGGCATCGACGGTTTCACCGGCCAAAATAGCTTCTTTAAGTGGAGTGTCCTGATCAAAAGCAGCAGCCTTGTCTTTAGCTACACGGACGATCCCGGTGGCACTGGCTACTGTTTCCAGACAGCCTTTTTTTCCACAGGTACATTTATAACCGTGAGGATCGACTGTTATATGGCCGATTTCTCCGGCTGCGCCAATTGCGCCGTGAATCAGGTCCCCATTCGCGATCACGCCTCCACCTACACCTGTACCTAGTGTGATGAAGACAACATTCGGTTCATCGTTGCCGGCACCGATCCATTTTTCACCAAGCGCTGCCACGTTGGCATCATTGTCGATAAATAACGGGATATTGGTCGCGCCTTCTATCATTTCCTGTAACGGCTGTTCTGTTTTCCAGTTTAAATTATAAGCACCGATAACGGTCCCTTTGCTTTTATTGACCGTGCCCGGAGAGCCCATGCCGATACCTAAGAAATCACTTGCTTGTAGGTTCTTTTCTTTCATGTGCTGCGTGATGGACTGGATGATCGAAGGGGTGATGTGGCTCCCTTCATCAGAAATATCCGTATCGATACTCCATTTGTCTAAAATGACACCCTCACGCGTCACGATGGCGAATTTTATTGTTGTCCCGCCTAAATCCACGCCAATTATATTTTTACTTTGCATCCCTTTTCCTCCATTAACTGTTGATTTTTAAGAAAACAAATTCATTATATTGCCATAACGACTGTATCCGATGACGATCAGTAGAACGACTAAGCTGACAAACAGAAAGGCATAAGTCAATTGCTGCTTTCTATTGATTTTCCATGCTCGTGGGGTCGATAAAGCAAAGGTCGCAATATAACCGCCCACTAATCCCCCGACGTGTCCAGCCATATCGATATTCGGGCTAAACAGACCAAAAACGAGGTTCAGAATAATCAAGAGTGAAAAATTCTTAGCCATTGCTTTGATCTGAGGATGACCCGGATAAAGTTTCACGAGAACGAGTGTTGAACCGAAAAGTCCAAAGATCGCCGTACTCGCTCCAGCCGAGATACTCGTGTTGAAAGCGAAACTTGTCGCATTCCCAACGATTCCGCTTAAAAAATATAAGGCAAAAAAGCGCCAGTGTCCAAAAATCGACTCCAATTGGATGCCTAAAAAATAAATGATCAACGCATTGAATACTAAGTGCATCAATCCGATGTGAAGAAACATGGGTGTGATCAATCGATACCAGTCACCCAAGACGATCAGTTCATTTACTTTTGCGCCCAATTGGACAAGGACCCACTGGTTGGTACTGCCACCTAATATTTCCTGGAGCAAAAACATGACACCGGTTACGGCCAGAATGGAATAAACGATAAACGGTCCAGCTTTCCATCTTTGAAGTTTCAATTTTGTTTTATAATTCACGGTCTACTCTCCCTTGTTGCATTATCTAAACAGTATAGCATATCCTTATACACTGACCCAATCACTAATTGCGTTTTCACAAAAAATATCTAAGTTCATCGTCTAAAAGTCAACCTATTCGGCCGGACCTTTTAATCCAATTAAACTTAGATAGGTGAGTATATCATTCCATGTTTCCGTTGAGGTCTTCTTTAAATTCTTTCGTAGCTCCCAAGTTCTCATTGACCCTCTGACTCTCTTCTACTTGCTCTGACAAACTTTCACCATCACGGCGGTCATGGTGGAAGTTTGTCATATGCGAGCTAACTTTTTCGATCGACAGGATATATGTCGCATTGATATACATCTTCTGGCCATTTTCCAGAACAAAAAGATGAATATGATTGTTAGGTTCTCCATCCGAGTGAGTGATTCGCTGATAAACCTCTTTTGGAGAGTGGTTAACCATATATGTGGCACCACTGGTCAAAGTGATTTTAGCTAATTTCATCAGTATCCTCTCCTTTAAGTGTCCTATACTATTATTTTAAAGGAAAGAGATCATTTTACAAAAATAAGCCCTTGGATTTATCTGACGATAGCTTGGGCTAATTCCGTGTTGTTCATCTTCGTTGTCACAACATAATTACCGGGACGCACGTTCTTAGCATAGCCGTTTTTTTCCAGAAAGTCATTGAAAGCATAAGGGTCATCGATGATTCCGAGATCTTCTAATTGTTCAGCCACGACGCTGCTAGGTTCGCCTTCTCTCACCGTCACTGTGAATTCCTGGACCTCATCTTCTGTCACTTTGTTTTCAGCATCTTCCTCGCCGTCCGTGCCGTTATCGCTATCACTTTCCTGGTTATCTTCAATGTCTGACAGGGTCAGCGTGCCGGAATAACCTTCAGACAAACGGTCAAGTCCATCCTTTAACTGCCCATTTTCTGCTTCTAATTCATCGATCCTAGTCTCAAGTTCCGAGACCGTTTCTATTAAAGAGTCTGAGGCCTCTGCTTGAGTGGTTCGGATTTGACTCGGAGCCGCTAAATCTATTCCCATGACCATCATACTGGCCGCGAGTATCCCCAGCGCAAGTATCCGACTTGTCTTTCTTGACATAACGCTTCTCCACCTTCTATATGTAATTTACGACCGGATGCCTTCTTCGATATAGGAATCAATGATTTCCTGAACTGAAGCGGAAGCTATTCTCAACTGCCTGGAAATGATTTCTGTTGAAACTCCCTTCGTGAACAGCGTAACGATGTTGTCTTTATTTAATTGTGTTACTTGCATTGGGAAATCAAGTTTCTGATCAGCTACTTGTAACTCGCTTTCCAAGGTCTTCACACGTTCATTTAAATCATAAACTGTTTTAGTGACCTCCAGCGAAAAATATTCAAGCTCTTTATATGCCTGCTCTTTTTCCTGCTTTTGTGTAAACGAATAACCAAACACAAGCACTGCTGATCCGAAAAGCACACTAGCTACTATCCATAATTCCATACATACCCTTCCTTCATTTAGATTTAAAGCGACTTTAAAATAATATCATATTTTTTATTAAACAAAAAGGTTTACTGAAAATCCAGTCTATATCTTATGATGAACCAGATCATCTTTATAAAAAAATAAATACTTTGAAAAAAGATTGGCATTTTCAGTCAAAACATGGTATTCTAGTCAAGGCGAAAGGCTAGACACCAAACATGTTTGATAGCCTTCAAAACAGGAATATTGGGAGGGACAATCATGCGAGTAAACGTAACCTTAGAATGTACAGAATGTAAAGAACGCAATTACCTAACATCTAAAAATAAACGTAACAATACTGAACGTTTAGAGATTAAAAAATATTGCCCACGTGAACGCAAATTAACTTTGCACCGCGAAACAAAATAATTTTTAAACTAAATGTTTGAAAAGAAGATAAAAGCTCATAGCTTTTATCTTCTTTTTTTGCGCAAAAAAAAGGTAAGCCGCTGATCCTTACGCGGCTAACCTTTTTTATTGTGGATTATTCCTCTACTTCTTCTGGCATATCTTCTTCTGTCGTATTTTCTTCTTCAGCAAGATTTTCTGCTTCGTTAACCAAGTCATCCAGCGTTTCTACCGATTCCCCGGAGGGCTCTTCTTTAAATTCCCCGGCTTTGAAATAAGCATCAAAAACGCGACGTGAGGCTCTCAGATTTTCTCTATTCGATCGATCTGAGCTGGATACCGGTAAGTAGGGGACGACAACAGCTATGGCTATTTCAGGATCATCAAATGGGGCGTAACCGACATAAGTTATATTGGTTACTTCATCAGTGATTCTTTTTTTCGCCTCATCCCAGTAATAGGCTTGCGCTGTGCCCGTTTTACCTGCAGAAACATAAGGTGTGTCCCCTAAATAATTTCTTGCACTCCCTCTACTTCCATTGACTACTTGATAAAAGCCTTGCTGTACGCGGTCCATGACCGACTCTGACACATCGATCGTATTCAATATTTCAGGCTGTATTTCTGTTTTGAGCGCGCCGACACTCCCATTTTCGGTATCCGTACCACGAATCTCAGAAACCAATCTTGGTGCGATGCGTGTGCCGTCATTGGCAATAGTCGAAACGTATTGCAGCAATTGAAGTGGTGTATACATATCATACTGTCCAAACGAAAAGAATAGGCCTTCGTATGGGCCTGTTCCGGGTCCAGCGAATCCATTCGATTCTGACGGCAAATCGATGCCTGTAGGGACGCCTAAACCAAACTGAGCAAAGTACTGACGCTGTTTTTCCAGCAGCTCCTGTCCATCAATATTTAACGACATACCTTTTGTATAATCCCATTCGCCGCCCATGCGCATGGCGAGTCGTGACATGTAGACGTTTGAAGACACTTCCAAGGCTGTGATATCATTTACCGCCTCTGCTCCGTATCTATTGAACACGGATGAGATGGAATTGGAACCTTGGATTTCTAAAGGCTGGTCGACAATGACATTATTGCTGCTGTCCAGGACCCCATCCATATACGCGGACAAAACGGTAGCGCCTTTAACGGCAGAACCCATGTTGAAGTTCTCAAAGAAAACACCATAAGTTTTATCTTTCACTTCACCATCTTCCACTTCTTTACCGGTCATGGCTAAGATGTCACCATTACGCGGGTCCATTGCTGCGATATAGATGCTATTGTTTAAGCCTTCACGTTCTGCTAAGGAATCTATGGCGATTTGTTCGACTGTTTTCTGGAAATCGATATCCATCGTGAGGACTAAATTATCGCCTTTCTGTCCGGAGTACTGCTCTATCTGATTGATAATGTCCCCACTGGTATTCGTTTCCGTTTCAATTTTTGATTTTGTCCCTTTTAAGACTGTCTCATACTGTTCTTCTAAATAACTGCTTCCTACTCTGTCGTTTCTGGAATAACCTCTGGCCAGATATGTTTTTAATCCGTCCTCAGGCACACCTTTTTCTTCGGTCGTGACACTGCCTATAATCGAACTAAGCATGTCGCCTTCCGGATAATATCTGACCCAATCCGTACCGGTATCGATCCCCGGAAATTTATCCAGGTTTTCACTGACACGAGCAATTTCTTCCTGCGTGACATCTGTATTTTTCAAATTGACTGTACTTAATGAATAGGCGGCATTCATTTTTTTGAATATGGCTGCGGCTTTTAGGTCCCTTTCTTCAAAAGAGCGAATCTCATCCGTTGAAACGCTTTTCAGCATCACTTGATAAGACTCGGGTCCGGCTAAACGCAGTTCATCGTCAGACAAGCGTTCGCGGATTTCTTCTTGGTTGCGGGCTATAAAGTAGTCTTTCAGATCACGTTCACTCAAGTCATAGCTTCGCTCAACATCAAACGCTGTTGTGTGAGGCATCGAAATATAATCAGCTAAGTCATACCCCACTTTCGCCATCTGACTTGCAGGTACGTTTTTACCACGTGTATAGGTGATGGAGTGTCTCGCTTCGTTGCCGACCAGTTTATTTAAATTCGCGTCAAAAATCTCGCCTCTGGGTACGCTCCCTGTGATCGTGGTCCGTTCTGTCCGTTCAACTTCTGATTGGTATTCATCGGCGCGCACTATTTGTAGATAGGCCAACCGTAAAATAAGACTTGAAAAAAGTAAAAAAACAGTAAAAAATAATAAATTTAAACGAAAGGGAATATGTGACTTCTTTTTATTGGCTCTTTTCTGTTTTGGTGCTTTCAATTCATTTCCTCCTATTGCTATGTAAGCGACTTCCCCAGATTATTTTCATTTCAGTGATGCTTTACATTTTCATACTCCTACTAGTGTACCAAATCGATAATTAAAATGCCACAGCCTCCCTGTGATTAAAGCGACGATACTGTGACTCTTTTATGTCTTTATTTTTTAAGGAACTTCATTTCATCAATAAAACGATCCAATTCATTATTAATTAAGCATACGTGACAAGGACGGTATGTGGTCCGTTTATGTGCCGATCCGATAGCTGGGGCTGGGTGTCACTCTGAGAGATTCTGGTGTCCTGATGTGGCATTGCACGACTCTCAGCTGCTCGTCCTTGGTGCGAAGGGCACGCATTTTGATGTTCCGTCCCCTTCAGCTGCTCGTCCTTGGTGCGAAGGGCACGCTATCTGCTGTTCCGTGCCTTTCAGCTCTCGATTCCAATTACGAAGGGCACGCATTCCGCTCTTCCGTGCCCTTCAGCTCTCGATTCCAATCACGAAGGGCACGCAATCCGCTCTTCCGTGCCCTTCAGCTCTTGATTCCAATCACGAAGGGCACGCAATCCGGTATTAAGTGCCTTTTCTGATAAATTTCCGAGTAGAGCTTCCAGAATTCATATCTGAACTTTCCTTTTCGCTTGAATTTAAAGATTTATATAAGGAAAAAGGCTAGGACATAGGTCCTAGCCTTTCATATCGCTAATAATTATTTTGCGTCGTTATAACGTTTAGCTACTTCTTCCCAGTTAACAACATTCCAGAAAGCTTTAACGTAATCAGGACGTCTGTTCTGATAGTTTAGGTAATAAGCATGTTCCCAAACATCGATTCCTAAGATAGGTGTCTTACCTACAGAATAAGGAGAGTCCTGGTTTAATGTATCCATTACTTCCAGTTTCCCATCAGAAACCACTAACCAGGCCCAACCTGAACCGAAACGTCCAGTTGCTGCAGTACTGAATTTTTCTTTGAATGACTCAAAGTCTCCGAAAGTTTCTTTAATTGCATTTGCTAATTCACCTGTGGGCTCGCCGCCACCGTTTGGTGAAAGGATTTCCCAGAAGAGTGAGTGGTTAGCATGTCCGCCGCCGTTATTTCTAACAGCTGTTTTGATACCTTCAGGTACAGAGTCTAATTTTTTCATTAACTCTTCGATACTTAATTCAGCTAATTCTGGATTGTTTTCCAGAGCTTTATTTGTTTTAGTCACATAACCGGAGTGATGCTTGTCATGATGTAAATGCATCGTTTCCTCGTCGATCGTTGGTGCTAATGCATCATAAGCGTATGGTAAATCTGGTAAAGTATATGTCATAGTGAACATTCCCCCTATTTTTTTATCGTACATAACTATTGTAACATTTCAGACATATTTTTCAATTAAAAACACTTATAGAAAGTAAGAGCCTGTCTGATGAGTTTACGACCCTCGCAGGCTTTAGCCATCTAAAATATGATTGCTTTTTACCTGTTTTAGAAGTAAACTTACTTTATTACTTACTTAAGAAAGGCGTTAAATTATGAAAGAATATTTGAAGCTGGGATTTACCGATCCTCAGCATCTTTACCACGCAAATGAAATGTCACGGAAACATCTTTTTTATTATTTTTCTTTACTTGCACTCATTATTACCTTTTCCATGGCCTCTATTTTGCTATCAGTGATGGGGAGTCTGAGAGTAGATGGTCAGGAGATCACTGAAACACTCCCGGTTTTTGAAATCAGGGACAATGAATTGGTGGTTGAAACCGATGAAGATTCTTACATTCATCAAACAGATTCATTTTTGTTTTTCTTTGATCCGAATGGGTCAATCAAAATCGAGGAAATCGATAATAATATCGAACGTTTAAATGTACCGATCGGTGTAGGGTTAATGGAGGACCAGTTTTATCTGAATGTCCTCGGTCAGGGCTTACCTCTTTCCTATGAACAATTAAACGGCTTCGACGATACTCAATTTAAGGAAGTCTTTTCTCAATTGGGACGTTTTTCTCCCGTCGTATTGTTATCGATCTTCCTTGTCACCTATTTGGCAAGCGGCCTCAGCCTATTATATGAATGGTTGATCGTTGCCTTGTTTGCAAATGTCTTGAAGACACTTACCAGAGTTACTCTTCCATTCAAAAAATTAGCACGAATGGCGCTTGTAGCGCTCAGCGTTCCGACCATAGTCATTGCGGTATTTGAAGCATTCGGTTTCTTTTTACCTTTTGTTTTCGAAATAAAATTAGGTTTTGCGCTATATTTCTTGTATTCATCCTTGAAAAATTACAAGAAAAATCAGACGATATAACAAAAAAAGACCGTCACGGCTGGATAATCCAGCCGTGACGGTCTTTTTTGTTCTTTATTTTTTTGACTTAAGTCGGAATGCGCGTATTCTTTTTTCTTCTTTTTTACGTTCGATTTTTCGTTTGTATCCGGGTTTGACGTTCTTTTTCAATTTCTTTCTTAATCCGTGAATTTCGGGATCGAAATCAGTTTTATTCACGTTCTTACCTTTACGGTGATCTCTGCGGTTACGGTCATAAGAATCAACGACTTCACCATTTTTGATTTCTTTAGGCTGGAAGCTGATACCTCGTTTTTCGATCAAGGCAATATCTTGCTCATCATCTGGACCAAAAAGCGTGATCGCAATACCACTGAGCTGGTTACGACCGGTACGGCCGACACGGTGGACAAAATAGTCTAAATCTTGAGGAACTTCAGCATTGATTACATGTGAGATCCCTTCGATATCGATACCACGAGCAGCTAAATCAGTTGCCACGACATATTGAAATTCCAGATTTTGAATCTGTCTCATCACTCTTCGACGTTCGCGTGACGTAATACCACCGTGAATGACTGCTACTTTCAGTCCCTTTTTCTTCAACTGGTGGGCAATATCATCTACGTATTCTTTTGTATTAGCAAATACTAAAGCCATATACGGTTGTCCGATAGTGAGCAATTGATGGATCAATTCAATTTTATTTTTACCTTTTGTAGAAATCAACCAGTTCTCAACGGTATCCGCAATGATCTGCTTGTTTTCCACTTCAATGACGATCGGACTATGCATGTACTTCTTCAAGAAGGGTTGCAATTTTTGTGGAACAGTCGCTGAAAAGACGAGCATCTTACCTTTTTCAGGTAGACGTGTCGCAATCTTGTCGACATCTTCCAGGAACCCCATGTCCAGTGTCATATCGGCTTCATCCACGACCATATACTGAGACGTGTGAATACGCAGGTCATTACTTTCAATAACATCAAGTAACCGACCCGGTGTTCCGATCACAACTTGTGGTTGAGAGTGTTGAAGTTTCTGGATCAGTCTATTCTTATCCGTTCCACCAATGATTGTCTGTACATTGATTTCTTCTGGAGAATGGCTCGCTAACTGAGTCGCAGCGTTGGCTAATTGTTCAGCCAGTTCTCGACTCGGTGCAGTGATAACCACCTGGACTTCTGCTTTTTTAGGATCGATTTGATTAAACAATGGAAGTAAGAACGCATGTGTTTTACCGGAACCTGTTTGGGATTGTCCAATAATATCTCGACCTTTTTTCACTACAGGAATAACTTTTTCCTGTATTTCAGTCGGTTTATCAAAACCAATTTCTTTTATTGCTTCAATTAAATAATCAGGTAGATTAAATTTATCGAATGGGTGTTTCATTTTTCATTCCTCATTTCTTTACTACTACGTATTGTACCAAAGGAAAGCCAATCAATCTACATTTATATTTATTTTCTTATTAATGAAAGGCAATGAAAACTTATTATTGCCTTACTTTGACTTACTTTTCTCGTCGTCTGTCCTTAAACACTTTCACAAAGATGTGGCAAATAAGTTGATTGCTGAGTCAATAAAAAGTAAAATAGTAACAGGCTGTATGAACATGCGCGTCATGTAGAAAAGAGGAGAAACAATGTCTAAAGAAATAAAAGCTTTATATATAATATTTGGAGCTACCGGAGATTTAGCTTCTCGAAAATTATATCCCGCCTTATACCGGTTATTTAAAAAGGGATATTTACGTGACCATTTTGCTGTTATCGGTACAGCGCGAAGAGAATGGTCGGATGAGTATTATCAAAACGTCGTTAAAGAATCGATCGAGTCTCTTGCTGATTCAGAAGATGACGCCATAGATTTTTCAAGTCACTTCAGATACCAGTCTCATAATGTGAAAGATACCGCACATTATCATACGCTGAAAGATTTAGCTGATTCACTGGACGACAAATATGAAATTGGAGGCAACCGTATCTTCTTTCTTTCAATGTCTCCTATGTTTTTCGGAACCATTACCACTCATTTGAAAGATCAGCAGTTAGTGACAGAGAACGGATTCAATCGTGTCATCATCGAGAAACCATTTGGCACAGATTTAGAATCCTCCAAACAACTCAACGATGAAATCAAAGCCTCATTTGACGAGGAGCAGCTCTATCGTATCGATCACTATTTAGGCAAAGAAATGGTACAGACGATCCTAGCGCTGCGTTTCTCCAACCGTATCATCCAGGAAAGCTGGAATAGTAAGTCGATTTCTTCT
Source organism: Alkalibacterium sp. (assembly GCF_046484155.1). Classification (GTDB taxonomy): domain Bacteria; phylum Bacillota; class Bacilli; order Lactobacillales; family Carnobacteriaceae_A; genus Alkalibacterium. Next base: position 6,144 of record NZ_JAWOBT010000081.1, on the reverse strand, counting down.
ATTCAAATCACTTTAGCAGAAGAATTAGGCGTTGAAGAACGCGGAGAATACTACGATAAAACTGGTGCATTGAGAGACATGGTTCAAAATCACGTTTTACAGGTGGTTAGCTTACTCACGATGGACGAGCCCGAATCCTTCTCAACAACTGATATCCGCGAGCAAAAACTGGCGATACTTGAATCGCTTAAACAACCGAATGTAGATCAGGAATTCGTAAGGGGTCAGTATCAAACTTCAAACGACGGCGAAGCAAAGGGCTACCGTGATGAAGACAAAGTGGATCCTGACTCTCTGACTGAGACTTTCGTGGCCGGAAAAGTAGTCATCGATACAGATAAATGGCGCGATGTCCCTATCTACATTCGAACAGGTAAACGCATGAAAGAAAAAACATCCCGTATCGATGTCCTATGGAATAAAACAGAGAAGCAGTTGTTTGAAGAAAACGATTCGCTCCTGACCATCCACATCAGTCCTAAAGAAGGCTTTGAGATCCAGCTGAACGATAAAGAAATCGGACCGGGTATGCAGCTCAGACCGGTCACACTGAGTTCCATCCGTTCTGAAAAAACGATCAAAGAAAGTCCTGAAGCTTATGAAAAATTGATCTTGGATGCCTTGAATGGTGACGAAACGAACTTTGCTCATTGGGGCGAAGTTGCCTCTTCCTGGAAGTATGTCGATCATATCAGACAGGCATGGAATCAGAATGAAGAAAGCATTCCTTTCTACCCTGCCCACACCATGGGTCCAGAAGAAGCAAACGAGTTATTAGCAAAAGACGATCAGAAATGGATTTACGATCCCAAAGAATAATAGAATAGAAAAAATGCCTTACCAGTGACTTTCATCGCTGGTAAGGCATTTTTTTATAGGCTGCTTTGGCAATTATCGGATAAGTATGCGCTGAAAAAAGCGGGTTTGAATGCTATTTCTGACGCACCCGTTCTTTACAATTTGTTGTTGTTTATATCTTTTTCATAATGGAAAAAGGATTTTAATTTATCTTTTACGGAAGGGATCGTCCCCGCTTTATCGTTTTCGATTTGCAGGACCAGTTTAGGTTCGTGCAGACTCATTCGTAAAAGTAGCCAGCCCTGTCCGTAGGGTTCGCTTAACTGTACGCGCTCACCTTCCAGATTGTCTGGAACCAAGGTAAAGCCGTCGATGTTGTTCACCCATTTTGCAAAGCGGTCCAGCGTATTCAAACCGATTTCTTTGTAATCCGGATTTGTGATGACAAAACGGATCTCTTCAGTTTCGGCCGGTTGTTTCAGGTGTTTAATCAAATCAGTGACGCTCTTATTGTCTTTAGTCAATTCAGCTTCTTTGGCAACGATTTTAGCTGCTAAATAGGCACCATCGTCCAGGAAGAAATTTTCTCTCAGCGCAGCATGGCCACTCGTTTCGATCGCCAGTGCACAATCCACGCCTTCTTTGTTTAAAGAAATCCCACGGTTGATCACGTTTCTGTACCCTGAGATATAGCGGTCAACTTCCCCCCCCATCTCCTCAACAAAGCGGATCAGGTGGTCGGATACGGGTGAATTGGTCACGATGGTGGTTCCTGGATTTTCCTCCAGCACTATCGCACCGATCAGACCGATCAAGTTATTGCGGTTGATGCCATTCCCTTTACTGTCAACAATAGCAGAGCGGTCGACATCCGTATCAAAAATAATACCCAGATCGGCCTGGTTCGCCAAGACGGCTTCCGAAATGCTCTGCATGGCTTCTTTATTGTCGGGGTTGGGTTCATGATTAGGGAATGTCCCGTCAGGATTCAAGAATTGACTGCCTGAGATGTCGGCTCCCAAGACTTTCAGTACCTTCTCAGCGAAAAAGCCACCGGCACCATTTCCCGCATCCACAATGATTTTACGGTTGCTTAACGGTTTCGCCTCTTCATCCACTTTCAACGCTGTCCTGATTTTCATGACCAGATCGGCCGCGTAGACAGAGAGTAAATCTTTCTCACTTTTTTGTGAAGGTGATTCGACCGCATAATCGTTTTCTTTATCTGCTAATGACAGAATCATTTCGATATCTTCGTGCTCGAGGCCGCCTTCGTTAGTGAAAAATTTCAGGCCGTTATATTCCATCGGCAAATGGCTCGCAGTGATCATGATACCGATATCGGATTTGAACTCATCATATTGTGTAGACATGAATAACGCTGGCGTGGTTGCCATTTGAGCGTCAATGACTGCTATACCTGATTTGGTGAAAACATCGGTCAGCCAGTTTTTGATTGCAGGACCGGTAAGACGACTGTCGTGTCCGATCGTGATCGTCGTTTGCGTTAACGGTTTGTCTGTTTTTTCGGTCCACCATCCGATCAGACCATTGGCTATTTTTTTCACAGTTTCTTCCGTCAGGTTTTTCTTGTTGTTTTCAGTATCCAGAGCAAACCCTCTAATGTCTGAACCGTTTTGCAAATGCGTTAAATTTGTCTTCGTCATTATATTCGCCCCTTATATCGTATCGTATGGTTATAGTGACTGATCGATTCGCTTTATTGATCGGGTTCTTCTAGCAGTTCATCAAAATGATGGTAAACTTTCTCCGCTTCTTCCTTTGTTTTGGAAACCAGCATGATCGTATCGTTTCCCGCTACGGTGCCTACGATCTCAGGATAGTGGATATCATCGACCAATGCGCCGATGACGTGTGCATTTCCGGGTATCGTTTTGACGACATTCAAAAACTCCACATGAGTGATCCCGATCACGACACTTTTTATTGTCGAAGATAGTTTTTCTTCCATTGTAATCTGATTATTCTGATACAGGATATATTTGACCCCGCCGTCTGAAGCTGTCGATTTAATCAAATTCAGTTCTTTTATGTCACGTGAAATGGTTGCCTGTGTCGCCTTGATACCTTTCTCGCGCAGGCGTTCCAGCAGCTCATCCTGAGTGGAAACATCATGATTCAACACGATTTGCTTGATTAGCATCTGTCTTTCTGATTTCCGCATATCCTCCCTACTTTCTATAGACTGATATATATATATAAATCGATTATAACTTATTTCGCATAAACATTCATCTGATTCTACCTCGATCTTTTATTTTAGAATGACTAAAATCAAGCGAGGTTCGATAGAAAATCTTGCTAGTCTCGGCTAGCTTTGCTATAATACAAGTGATTAATACTTATGTAATCGGAACCGGCTAGACTTTTGACTATTCAAAAAAAAAGCCCTTTTTTTATGCACACGTATTAAAAAAATTTAAGGGTCAACTATCAAATACAGGAGGTCTTTTAATGGACTATAAACAAATCATCGCGGAAGCGATACATGAAGAACTGCACGAATCTTTAGAATTAAATGAAATTAAACTTTTGCTTGAAAAACCTAAACACTCGGATCACGGAGACGTTGCTTTTCCCACGTTCCAGTTAGCTAAATTGTTAAGAAAGAATCCAGCACAAATTGCTCAAGACGTCGGCGAAAAAATAGCTTCACCACTTATTGACCATATGCAGATCGTTGGACCTTACATCAACTTCTTCTTGAAAAAAGAAACAGTGTCCAGTGCGGTCTTACAAGAAGTCATCGCAGAAAAAAGCGATTTCGGGAATCTGAAAATCGGTAACGGCGCCAACGTTCCTATCGATATGTCTTCTCCAAATATCGCCAAACCCATGTCTATGGGTCACCTGCGCTCGACCGTTATCGGCAATTCATTGGCAAATATTTTCGAAAAAGTCGACTTCACTCCTGTACGCATCAATCATTTAGGTGACTGGGGCACACAGTTCGGCAAACTGATCACCGCTTATAAAAAATGGGGTTCCAAAGAAAAAGTCCAAGAAAATCCGATCGAAGAACTATTACGCCTGTATGTAAAATTCCATGAGGTAGCTGAAGATGATCCGTCTCTGGACGATGAAGCCCGCTTATGGTTCAAGAAGCTGGAAGAAGGAAATGAAGAAGCGACCGAATTGTGGACTTGGTTCAGAGAAGAATCTCTCAACGTATTCAATAAAGTTTATGACCGTCTCGGTATTCACTTTGATTCCACCAAAGGCGAAGCTTTTTATAATGATAAAATGGAAGAAGTCGTCAAGTTACTCGATGATAAACACTTATTGTCTGCCGATCAAGGGGCTCACATCGTTGACCTCGAAAAATATGGCTTGAATCCAGCTCTGATCATGAAATCAGACGGCGCAACCTTATACATCACGCGTGACTTAGCCGCTGCTTTCTATCGAAAGAAAACATATGACTTTTCTCAAGCCTTATACGTCGTCGGTCAAGAACAATCGAACCACTTCAAACAATTGAAAGCCGTTTTAACTGAAGCAGGCATCGACTGGGCAGACGATATCCACCATATTCCTTTTGGTTTGATCACCAAAGACGGCGAGAAACTGTCCACACGTAAAGGTAAAGTCGTCTTGCTGGAAGAAGTTCTAAATGAAGCAAGTGCTCTGGCATTGAAACAGATCGAGGATAAAAATCCTGATCTGCCAAACAAAGAAATCGTTGCAGAACAAGTCGGTGTTGGCGCTGTTGTGTTCCACGACTTGAAAATTGACCGCTTAAACAGTTTCGACTTTACGATCGAAGAAGTCGTACAGTTTGAAGGCGAAACCGGCCCTTACGTCCAGTACACTCGTGCACGTGCAATGAGTATTTTGAAAAAAGCTGAAGTTTCTGACTTTGATGCTTCAAACGCCTTCGAACTCAGTGATGAGTATAGCTGGGAAGTCATCAAATTACTGCAGGAATATCCTAACACGGTCAAACGTGCGTATGAAAACTACGAACCATCGATCATTGCTAAACACGCGGTCAGCTTAGCTCAAGCGTTTAATAAGTTTTATGCGAATGTTCGCGTCTTGGATGAAAACAAAGAAAAAGAGGCTCGCTTAGCCTTAGTTTTCGCAATAACTGAAGTGCTTAAAGAAGACTTGCGTATTCTTGGCGTTCAGGCACCCAATCAAATGTAAAAACCTGAAAAGTTTAAAACCGCCGTCTCCCCTTTTATCTGGGGAGACGGCGGTTTTTGTTTTGAACAATCTGTTCTGTAAGGTTGAAACCGGCTTGAAGTCGGTTTCTTCGTTCTTCTTCAACGAAAAGAAGTAGACACTATCGCTGTTTGACTTTATTTCAGTTTATCGTTTTCGTACGTGTAGACCTGGTCGAGCCCTGCAAAATCCTGTTGTCTCAAGGCTTCGTAAATCAGGATATTTGCGGTATTGGATAAATTGAGCGAGCGGATATGCTCGTCATTCATCGGGATACGCAGACACTTCTCGGGGTTCTCCTGCATGAATTTTTCGGGCAGGCCGGTCGTTTCTTTCCCGAATAAGAAGTAATGATCTTTAGACGTATCAGAGAAATCGACATCAGAATAAACATTTTCCGCAAATTTCGAAATCAGATAAAGCGGACTGTCGCCAACCACTTCTAAAAAGGCATCCAGATTTTTGTGATACCGGATCCCTACTTTATCCCAATAATCGAGCCCGGCGCGTTTCAGCTGTTTATCGTCAGTACTGAATCCTAAGGGTTCGATCAAGTGTAACGTGGTGTTCGTTCCCGCACACGTCCTGGAAATGTTTCCGGTGTTAGCGGGTATCAGGGGTTCAAATAATGCAATATGATTGGTCACGCAATCTCTCCTCAGTCGTTCAATTTATTTAATCGGGCTTTCAATTCATCAATGGCTTCGTTGAATTCACCGATCGTTTCTGCTTCCGTTTCTTTCTTGACCGCTTCCTCTAGAAACAAAACGATCTCTTCATTGGGACGTTTACTCGTGATGGTAGCGACCGCCCATGCGGCTGTACCTCTGATCATTGGTCTTACATCATTATCAATGACATTCAGCAAGTCTGGGACTGCGGTGTAATCCCGGTAATTGGCTAAAGCGATGATGGCATTACGCTGCAGCGGTTTCTTGCCGCGCCACGATCCCGCCAAATCACCGAACGTGTCTTTGAAATCTCGATTGGAAATGGTCAAAAGCGGTTTGAGTTCCGGCGTGGTGTTGACCGGATCGGGTTCCATCTCTTCATGGAAATGCGAGTCGATGCCTTTGTTGTACGGACAGACGATCTGGCAGATATCACACCCATAGATCATGTGCCCCATTTTGCGGCGGTATTCTTTCGGCATGTAGC
>NZ_JAWOBT010000055.1:0-4331 GCF_046484155.1 Alkalibacterium sp. | reverse complement strand
AAAGATTGGGTATACAGGTTACAAAGAGTTCGTAAAAGACATGATTTATGAACAGGCGGTTCGTTCGAACTACAAAGATAAACATATTGCGGAGTTGACACGAACAGATGAGATCGAAGAAATCATCAATAAAGTGACACATAAAAACATTTTATCATTAGAAGAAACTGAAAAACTGATTGACAAAGAAGTTATTAAAACTTGTGTTAATAAATTATTTAATTGTGAGAAGTTGACAATTTTTGGTATAGGCGCGTCACTTATTGTGGCGAAAGATGCCCAACTTAAATTTACACGGATTAATAAAATGTCTTATGTCAGCGAAGACTGGCACACTCAACTCCTCATGGCGAAAAACATGAGCGAGCGGGATGTGGCACTGGTGATTTCTTATTCTGGACAAACGGAGGAGATGATAACCTGTGCAGAAGTTGCAAAAGAGAATGGGGCCACCATTATTTCGATCACAAAGAACAACGAGTCCCCGATTAATCGGATGGCTGATTATGCCATCTATGTGGCGTCCAATGAATTCAGTTTTAGGAGCGGGGCGATGTCATCGCGTATCTCTCAACTGAATATAATTGACATTCTCTATACTAGTTATATTAATAGAATATATGAACAATCCCTAAAAATTCTTGAAAAAACTCAAATTAAAAAGGAGGGATGAGATTGTTAGATTTAAAAAATATGGAAACAGAGAAACAAAATTCTAATACATTAAGTCTGGATCAGATGAGCGTAAAAGAGGCTCTCACGGTCATGAACAATGAAGATAAGAAAGTTACTGAAGCTATTGAGGAGGTGATTCCAGCAATTGAAAACGCAGTCCATGTTATCATCAAGCAGTTTAGAAAGGGAGGGAGATTGATCTACACAGGTGCCGGAACAAGCGGGCGTTTAGGCGTTCTTGATGCGGCAGAATGTCCACCAACATTTGGTACACCGAAAGAGAAAGTTGTGGGGTTGATTGCCGGCGGTCAAAGAGCACTTACTGAAGCCGTCGAGGGTTTAGAAGACAGCCAGGAAATGGGTAAAGACGATTTAATGAAGCTTGGACTGAATGAAAATGACGTCGTTGTCGGTTTGGCAGCCAGCGGTCGCACCCCATATGTCATCGGTGCACTTGCTTACGCAAATGAAATAAACGTGCCGACCATTGCTGTTGCATGTAATAAAGAAAGCGAGATCGGTCAAGTCGCAAAAATTGCGATCGAAGCGGTACCGGGACCTGAAGTGCTGACCGGTTCGACCCGTTTAAAAGCGGGGTCTACACAGAAAATGATTTTAAATATGCTATCTACTTTATCAATGGTAGGTATTGGCAAAGTCTATAAAAACTTAATGGTCGATGTTCAACCAACCAATGAAAAACTTGTTTCCCGCGCTGAAAATATTGTGATGAAAGCGACAAATACAGAGCGAGAAACAGCTAAGAACGCCTTAGCCGAAAGTGACGGTAAAGTCAAAGTTGCCATTATTATGATTTTATTAGATATCGATAGAGAGACTGCCGTCAAAAAGTTGGAAGAATCTGAAGGTCATGTCAGAAAAGCCCTATAAGCGAAAAACTAAACTATTGAAGAGGAGCAAAAAAAGATGGTCAAAAATAACGAAAAATTAGCTAAAAGTATTGTTGATGCCGTTGGTGGTCGAGAGAATATTGATTCAGCTACCAACTGTATGACACGTGTACGAATGAATATCAAAGATAGAAGTAAGATTGATGAAGAAGCGCTTAAAAACACAGAAGGCGTCATGGGTGTCAACGACGCTGACACCTACCAAGTCATCGTCGGACCTGGAACAGCAAAAAAGGTGACGGATTTGTTGTTTGAAAAACACAATATACCATCCTCTTCAGACGGATCAAATAACTGGCAGGATAACAAACAAGCCATTAAAGATCAGCAGTCTCAAGGGAAATTCAAACAAGGCATAGCAACCATTGCCAATATCTTTATTCCAATGATCCCAGCGATCATCGCTGCGGGTATTTTCCAGGGATTCAGCAGTTTACTCGGTCAAATGATTGCCGATGGTGCTGTGGCTGGAACTTTCTGGGAAGGAACCCGTATTACCTTTGCTTTGATCGGTAACTCATTCTTAGGTTACTTTGCAATCTTTACAGGTGTGAATGCCGCGAAACGATTTGGTGCGACAGAAGCACTGGGTGGTATGATCGGGGCAATGTCGATCGCCGCGCCATTGATCGACTTATCTACCCTAGTAGGTCTGTATGATGTCGATCAACCGCTAAATTCAATTCTTACAACGGGTAAAGGCGGAATCGTCGGAGTCATCTTCGGGGTTTTCATCCTAGCTAAAATCGAAAAATATGTACGTAAGTCAGTGCCTGATGTCTTGGATCTAATCGTGACACCAGTAATAACCTTACTGGTCACCGTGTTGCTCATGGCCTTTATCGTTATGCCTGTATCAGGATTCCTATCTGACTGGTTAGTGACTGGTTTAGGTTACATTATTGGATCAGAAAACATGTTTGTGAGCGTTCTGTCCGGTTATATTCTGGCCGCAGCGTTCTTGCCAATGGTACTGCTTGGTCTACACCACGGTTTGATTCCGATTTATGCGATTCAACTGGAAGCTTTAGGTGGCGTTTCACTCTTCCCAGTATTGGCTATGGCAGGTGCCGGTCAAGTTGGAGCTTCGATCGCTATTTACTTGGTGGCTAAAAAAGTGGGCAACAAACGTTTGAAACAGATCATCGCCGGTGCACTACCTGCTGGGATATTAGGTATTGGTGAGCCCTTGATCTATGGTGTTACCTTACCACTTGGCAAGCCCTTTATTACAGCTGGCTTAGGTGCCGGATTCGGTGGCGCTTACGTCATGTTGATGGGCGTTATGGCGAATGCCTGGGGACCATCCGGCTGGGTCGCACTTCCGCTCATGCAACCAGGAAAAATGATGCACTACGCAATTGGGATCCTGATTTCTTATATTGGTGGCTTTATCATTACACGTATCTTTATCAAAGATGAAGATGTTCTAAATGTTTGATCGATCTTTTGGATTCGCCGTTTATGTGTCTGCATTTAAACGGCAGCGTCCATTTCTTGAAAAATTTAAAAATCAGAACACGCCCATATTTACGTCGCTTCATCTGAACGAAGAAGTGACCGAATCATATATCAAAGATGTGGAAGACATGTGCGAGTGGCTTCACGAAAATGATTTCTGGGTGATGGCAGATGTATCACCGCTGACCTTAGAACGTTTTGAAGAGGATTCACTGGCCACGTTAGCGCACCGTCTGCACCTTGATAATTTAAGGCTCGACTTCGGTTTCGATTTAACAGAACTGAAAAAAGAAAAGTACGATCTGAGTTTCACGTATAATGCTTCGACGCTATTAAATCAAGACATTGAAGAGTCAAAAGATTATTACATGCATAACTTTTATCCGAGACCGGAAACAGGATTGGATGAAGCCTTCTTTACAGCTCTAAACAAACAGATCAAAGAGAAGTCTGGCAAAACGCTCGCCTTTATTTCTGGTGATGAAGAAAAACGGGGTCCGCTGTTTGAAGGATTACCGACGTTAGAAGCTCATCGTTATGTCTCTCCGTATGCGCAATGTGTCGATTTGATCAAACGATACAAGATGGATAAAGTTTTTTTAGGGGATATAAAAATTTCTGATTATGAATTAGACTTGATTTTAAAGTATCTTGATGATGAGTTGATCCGACTTCCCGTTGAGTTGCCTGAAGAGCTGCATTATCTGTATCATGAACGATTTACAGTACGTGTAGACTCGCCGAGCACGCTGATTCGTGTTCAAGAGTCTAGACAGTATGCTCAAGCCGGTAAACACGTCGAACCGAGCAATACGCTTGAGCGACTTAAAGGATCCGTGACAATGGATAATGAGCGTTATAAACGCTACTCGGGTGAAGTGCAGGTGACTAAAGCCGATTATCCGGAAGATGAACGGGTGAATGTGATCGGAAGAATCTCAGAACCGTATCACTTGCTTTTAAAAAATTTGAAAAATGGTGAGCAGTTTATGTTTGTTGCTGAAACAGATGAATGAGATAGAGTATAAAAGAACAGTGTCCCTTTATTGGGACACTGTTCTTTTTGCATATGGACCTGTCAGTCGTTTCACTGGTCAGATCAGATCGATCTCTGACCTGATCAAACAGCAAGTGATCATATGAAGATTACCAGGAAAGAATCGACACGAACGGTTTAATATGAAAGTTAGAATAGTTTCTTATATTATCGTATAATGAAGTATCAAGTTAATTTGCAAAGGATGTTTTAGTCATGATCAATGTAATAGGCGTACTCCCGGATGA
>NZ_JAWOBT010000117.1:0-27776 GCF_046484155.1 Alkalibacterium sp. | reverse complement strand
ACTATGTGCCACATTACCCAACCGTTGACAGAGCTATTTTAGAGGACGGGGAAAAACTGGAACTGGGAGACATCACCTTAACGTTTTATAAAGCACCCGGTCATACCAATGACGGACTGTTTACGGTCATCGAACCCTGCGGCATTCTTCTTTCCGGTGACTATCTCTCCGATGTCGAATTCCCTTTTATTGAGAGCGGTTATCATGATTACATCGGTACAATCGATAAAGCATCCTTGATCATGCAACATCACGACATTAACATCCACGTGCCGGGACACGGTAACGTTACAAACCAGAAGCAGGAAATTAGTGACCGGATCGATTTTTCAAAACGGTATTTAGATCGTTTGCTAACTGACGGCACTGAATTGGAAAAAGAGTGCCAGAACAGATTCCGTTTCTTTGAAGGGATGAAAAACAGTCATCTCGAAAACGTTGAGCGTGCAAAAGGAGAAGTATAGCAAGATTGGTTTTGTGGAAATGATTCGATAAAATTACCTTAATTTGATACCAGGTCCATTATCTAAAAGCTAGTTACAGTTGACTTATGAAATTACATCATTGAAGTGATTTTATCAACCGATCCGGAAAAAAGGTCAGAGATTAATAAGAAAAGCATCCTCAATCGATCACTGACAATAAGTGATCGATTGAGGATACTTTTTCTTCAAATTTTATGTTTTCAATAAACGGCTTCAGCTAATGGCTACTTTCTTTCAACCTTCATTCAATGATGCTCGGGCAGCTCTAGTACCCGATCCACTCAATTTCAAGAGTCTGATCTTCTTCAGGTGTGTTACCTTCCAGCCATTTCGGGAACCAGGTGTTGACCATCAGGTGCATCGGTTCAGTTGAATAACCATCTTTCCATGTCTGCATTCGCTGGTCATCGATGTAAAAAGAGATCTGCTCAGGGTAATAATCGATCCGGTATCGGTGGAAGGCTACAGTAGGATCGAAGGCCAACTCAGCTCTGTTTTCATGCTGGGTAGACCCCTGGGAGTAGGATGTGAATAACACTTCCGATTCCGGCTGGTTAAAGATTTCTATGTCTATTTCATGATGAAAGTCAGGTGCTTTGTAAAGAAAAAAACCGGTAAGAGACGAAGGCGCATCAGGAAGTTTCATGCTGATTTCATACGAACCGTAAGGCATGCGGTCGACCGTTTGGATTTCTCCGCCCTCTAAAGTTTCTGCGGGCATAGTGATGGTTAAACGATCGTCCATAACCGCAACGTGTTCATTTCGAAGCTGTGTGCGTCCCAAAAGACCGTCTCTGCTGAACCACTGCGTATCATCGATCGTCTGAAAGTGTTCAACGGTGTTATAAATTCGGAAGGCCTCAGCTATTTCCACATTGGCCTGTCGCGAGGAGGCATCGGTTATCGGATCGCTGTCCCATAGAGCAAATTTGGCGGTATAAGGTCCCGTTGTGAGGGCCTCATTCTTTAAGTCGGCTAAAGAGGGTGAGAGGGATAATGACTGTGATTGTGAAGCGTCAATGGTGATTTCAGTGAGTGGAAAATCGATCGCTTCACCCAGCGGATCTAAAAGGCTGAACCCCAGCCAGAGAGTCTTGTCAGCTGAAGTATGATTGGCTAGATCCAGTGTAAGATCGAGAGACATATCCTTCGTATAAACATCCGACTGAAATGTAACATTTGAGATCGTGTAGGGATCAGAATCGTAATTATCTTTTCTTTTCAACAAAATGTTTTCAGGAAAAAACACGGGTTGAAGTATCACTATTATAACGCTGAGTAGACTGGTACTCAGCACTATAGCAGTAATTTTTTTCGTTTTTCTATTGCCTTTAAATATCTGGTTCATTTGTCAACACGCCTTTACATTAAGTTTGCAAAATTGTTGGAATTTACTCCGCAGCTTTGTGATACAATATACAATAACAAGCCTATTTATACAGTGTTTCAGTAACTGTATATAGCATCAGGGGACTATTTAGTTAGTTTAACACATTAACGCAGTGCTGTATGAATGGATCCGCCACACGTTTGATCAAGACTGGGAGAAGCGAGAACTGTTTATTCAAAAATGCGAAGGATAGAGGATGAAGCGACTTGAAGAAGGAAATTAGTTATATTGGCATATTGGCTGTGATTGGATTGTTCTCTTTACCTTATGTGTTGTGGCAGGTCGATTCCGGTCAGGAACTTGAGGTGCTGATTATGGACAAAACGGTTCCGGATCAGACCTACCGTGAACATCAAGGCATCGCCTGGGGGTTGAATCACTATAAATACGTGAAAGAGGATAGCAGTGAATATGATCTGACCCGGGATTATGTCGGGTTTCATCCGCAAGCTGAGAATAACTATGAGATCACTTCCATCGCTAATGAGAATGAGAGCACGTATGACCTGATTTATGTGGCCGATACATATGGCGTATACGAGGATGAATTTTATGGTGGAAATCAGGATGGAAAGCGCTCGGAATTGATCTACGGTGGGCTCACGCTCGAAGACGTGAAAGCGATCGAAAACGAGGTTTATATCGATCAAACCCCGCTTGTTGCAGAATTCAACAGTTTTGCGAGCCCGACAGATCAGGTGGCGAGGGAGCGGTTCACATCACTCTTGGGACTGGAATGGGAAGGGTGGATCGGCCGCCACTTCGATGAACTGGATCCGGCACTAAACGATGAACTTCCGACCTGGATGATTGAAAACTATAAGCAGCAGACAGAAGAAGAGTGGACCTTTAGTGATTCGGGCCTCATCTTTGTAAGGGATGACGATTTCATTGTGATCCTGGAAGAAGGCGAGGATTTTGAAGGAGACGGCATCCTGTTTGATTTTACCGAGACAGGCGAAGCCTTTTTTGATGCCTCTCTCTCATCCCGTTATGCGTACTGGTTTGACATCGTCGAGCCTACAGAGGCCGAAGTCTTAGCGGACTACACGTTGGGACTTACCGAAAAGGGGCAGGTCCGCATGCGTGAATACGGCATCGGTGATACGATCCCGGCAGTCACACGAACGTTTGAGTCCGGTACGCCGCTTTATTATTTTGCCGGTGATTACGCTGATTTGGAGACGACGCCATCATTTTATCAGTATAAAGGGCTGGATTGGGTGAACCGAACGATCAGTCGTTTGCAGCGAAAGGGAGCGCAGTCGTTTTATAGTCGGGCCTATCTGCCAATGATGAAAATGATCTTACAAGATACATATAACACCAAACAAGCAGTGAATAAAGATGAACGATCCGACATTGATATGTATACGGATGAAGGTGTGGCCTACCATAGTCGCATGAGTGACACGCATTTTGAGATTTATCGGGATGGAAACTGGGAAGCGTTCGAGATACAAGGTGTCAACATGGGGATGGCCAAACCCGGCTCATGGCCTGGAGAGTCAGCGATAACGTTTGAGGAATACGGGCGATGGATCGAACAGATAGCTGAGATGGGCGCCAATGTGATCCGAGTCTACACGGTACACCCTCCAGAATTTTATCAGGCATTATGGCTCCATAACCAGCAGTCACAGACGCCGATTTACGTCATGCACGGGGTCTGGATAGATGAAGCGGGCCTGGAAAACACATTAGATGCCTATTTACCCGCCAATATCGATGCATTTGAACGTGAAATTGAAGACGTTATCGATGTCGTGCATGGAAATGTGACGATAGAACCGAAGATCGGTCATGCTTCCGGAAAATATGCATATGATATTTCCCAATATGTACTGGGGTACATACTGGGCATCGAATGGTATCCGCTCATGGTAGAGGAGACCAATGCTTTACATGAAAACAGCGACGAATTCGAGGGAGACTATTTCAGTACAGCAGGGGCGAATGCTTTTGAAAAATGGCTGGCAGCACGCATGGAGTTTATCACGGCTTACGAAACGAGCAACTATGAAATGATGCACCCGATCAGTTTTACCAACTGGCCGACTACAGATCTGCTTGATCACCCGGCCGAACCATCTGCCGAAGAAGATCTGGTCAGTGTTGATCCTAATAATATCTATGAAAGCAAACACTTGAAGACCGGTTATTTTGCCAGTTATCACGTCTACCCGTATTATCCGGACTTTCTGAACTACGAAGAAAAGTATCTGGATTTCACCGATCATCGCGGCCAAAAAAACAGTTACGCCGGTTATTTAAATGAGCTGATCGATGCACACCGCATGCCGTTGATCGTTGCGGAATTTGGCGTTCCTTCATCCAGAGGCATGACCCACGTGAATCCTTTCGGCTGGAATCAGGGTTTTCTGTCAGAAAAAGAGCAGGGAGATATCGTCGTTCGTCTGTTTGAAGATATTCATGAGCAGGGTGCAGCTGGCGGGATCATGTTCACCTGGCAGGATGAATGGTTCAAAAGGACGTGGAACACGATGGAACTTGATGATCCTGATCGGAGACCGTACTGGTCAAACGTGCAGACCAATGAACAGCGTTTTGGTTTGTTGAGCTATGAAACCCATAAGAAACCACTGGATGGGGACAGAGACAAGTGGCAAGAAGATGAGCGGTTAACGCAGAAAGAAGAAGGTCTGTTGCGCAGTGTTTCTGTTGATCATGACGAAGCTTTCCTATACTTGATGATCGATTATGATCCAAAAGAGTGGAACAGTGAAACGGATTTGAATTTGCTGTTAAATACCATCGATGGCCAGGGTAATCGATCGGTACCCTTTGTCGAAAAACAGATATTTGAGCAGGGGATCGATTTTGTCATTGAAATTTCAGGAGAAGATGAAAGCAGAGTCTGGGTCGACAGCTATTATGATCCTTTCTACTACCAGTATGGGTATGAACTTTCTTTTTTGGAGGACGATCACGTCATTAAAAATAACGAAGGTCAATTCAATCCAGTTAATTTGGCATTATCCAAACCGATGGTCATTCCTTCGACGGGTTTAGAAGTACCATTCGATTACTACGAAACAGGAGCATTAAAAGAAGGGGTCGGGAGTCCGGAAAGCGAAGCCTATGAGTCATTGGCGGATTACACGATCAATGAAGAAAGTGGCATGGTGGAGATGAGGATCCCCTGGCTGCTGCTGAACGTCAAGGATCCGAGCCAGAAAGAAATACTTGGTGATTTGTGGTCAGAGGGCTTAACGGCTTCAACTGATTTTGAGACGATCGACATAAGCGTCATGGCAACAAAGAAGAAGCAGTTGATCGACCAGTTACCTAACGACGGTCTTACCAATAAAGAAATGCTGCCTTATAGCTGGGAAAATTGGGAACAGCCTGATTACGAGGAAAGACTGAAACAATCGTATGATATTATAAAAGACTATTTAAAGAATTAAGCGGGAGTTGAATTAATGAAGAACATCTTGGTAGTGGACGATGAAATGGTTTTAAGAATGCTGATCGTCGATAGTTTGGAAGATTTAAATTATACGATCGATGAAGCCGAGAGCGGTCTAGAGGCATTAGAAAAAATCAATGAAAAAAAGTATGATGTGATCATCTTGGATTATATGATGCCGGAACTGACTGGGATAGAAGTTTTAGAAAGAATTGATAAAGTTATGATAAACGACGCGGTCATCATAATGTTGACCGCTAAAACGCAGGAAAAAGATCAGCAGCAGGCAAAAGATGCGGGTGTGGATATTTTTATAAAAAAACCTTTTAGTCCAATGGCACTTTATCACTTAGTGGAGGAACTGACGAATGACTGACCATAAGGATCGTCCGGTTAAAATTAAACGAAAATTTTATAAAGTGGCTGCTTTGTTGTTATCGGTCATTGTTCTTATTACATCCGTGGGTATTTTCACACTGATGCGGGCACAGTCTTCTATGACTGAACAGTACGAAGAGAGCACATTGAAATATAATGCGATCAATGATTTAGAGGAAAATATGACGCAGGTATTATTTAGAGCCAGGGGATATTATGCTTTTCAAGATCAGCAGGAATTAGATCGGCTTTATATGAATTTGGATGAATTTAAAGACAGTATCGATTATTTTCAATCTCTGCCTCTCTCTGATGAGGAGGAAGAATTGAATCAGATACTTTCAGATTTTTATGTGAACTATAGTGAAAATCTGCTTCCCTTGGCTATCAGCTTTGTGGAGGCGGATGATTACGCCTCGCTTAGAGAGTTATCAGGTGGTGGCACAAATGAAGACATCAACCGTTTTCTTGAATATACGCAGGTATTCAATGAAGACTCCCAAATTGAAAGAGATACTATATATAGTGAAGCGATGAGCCTCATTAATCAATTTACGACCGGGTTCATCGTTTTAGGATTAACTAGTTTTAGTTTATTTGTTCTCGTGATCAGCAGATTGTTAAGAGAAATCATACTCCCATTAGAAATGTTGATATCAGCGACTCGAAATTTGAAAAAAGGGAAAAAAATCAAATTGAATTCAGACTATCAGTTGGAAGAGCTGCGTGTCTTAGCGCAGTCATTTAGTAGTATGGCCATCGAAGTTCAAGATAAAGAAGATGAACTGACAGCTCAGAATGAAGAGTTATTATCTCAGCAGGATGAACTGGAGTTTAACCAAAATCAGTTGCAGGAATATGTGACAGAAATTGAACACATCAACAAAGCACTCAATGAGTCTGCGTTATTATGCATTACGAATGATGAAGGAATCATTATAAATGTGAACGAAATGTTCTGCAAAACATCAAAATACAAAGAACATGAATTGATTGGAAATACAACACGTGTTTTAAAGAGCGGATATCAAAGCAGTGAATTTTATGAAAAAATGTGGAATACGATCGCTAAAGGAAAGATATGGACAGATAAAATCAAGAACGAAGCCAAAGACGGATCCTATTATTGGATCAATACAACGATCGTTCCGTTTCTGAATGATAACGGCAAAGCTTACCGTTATATCCTGATCGGGATCGATATCACCGAAAACAAACGAAATGAAGACGTATTAAAAGAACTCTTAAGCGAAACGCAGAAAGCAAAAGAAAAAACTGAAAGGTACAGCAATTTAAATAAAGAATTGACAGCGACTGTAAACAGAGATGAATTTTTAAATCGGGTATTCAATTACTTTATGACGGCTTTTAATTTTGACAAAGGAATCCTGGCTAGTCCCAACCAAAAGCAATTTGCGATTAAAGGGCTGACTGAAAACCATGCCCGGCTGTTTCTATCCGATGTCTACTTGAAAGACATTGTGGCACGTTTAAAAATGGAGAGTTATTACGTTGTGAAAAGAGAGGCGACTGAGACCGAAATAGGGGTAGCCGAAGGTAGTGTTTACTGCTACGACTTGTACGCATCCGTTAACGATGACTTGGGCGAGGTTTCGCTGGTTTTTGCAATAACGCGAATCGGGAACGTATTCACTGAAGAAGAAATTTCGGAAATCAATATACTTATGGGACAATTAAGTATTGCCTTGAGTAGAATAGACATCTATGAAGATGTTCAGCGAGAACGAAGTTTGAATGAAAGTATTGTTCAGAATGTCACGGAAGGATTGCAACTTGTATCCCTCAGTGGAGATTTATTACAGGCGAATGATAAATTACTGGACTTGGTAAATATGGAAAGCTATAAAAATGATAAAATTGTACCTAAAGATGTTTGGATAAGTGATTTTTCAGATAATTGCCATGAACAAAATGAAATCAGAGAATTCTATGAAAAAGCGATTGATCCGGATTTTTCAGAATTGAGTTCGATTCGATGCCAGTTAGCTGATGATGATCCAAGGTACATTCAAATATACACATCACCGGTATTTATTAGTGAAGTGAAAACGGGAACGATATTTATGTATCGGGATATTACGAAAGAATATGAAGTAGATGCAATGAAATCTGAGCTTGTGAGTACAGTCAGTCATGAATTAAGAACGCCGCTTTCAAGTGTGCTCGGTTTTACTGAAATGTTATTGATGAGAGACTTAAAACCAGAAAAACAGAAGAAATACCTTGAAACGATTTTCAAAGAGGCAAAACGCTTAACCAATCTCATAAATGATTTTCTGGATGTACAGCGGATTGAATCGGGAAAACAAGAGTATGAAATGAAAGAAGTCATTTTAAATGAGATAATCATGGAAGTCATCGATACGTTTAAGCTTGAAAAAAATCATTCGATTTACTTGGAAGACTCTGCATCGTTGACTAGTGTGTTGGCGGATAAAGATCGTCTGATTCAGCTGCTTACAAACTTAATCAGTAACGCAGTGAAATTTTCACCAGCAGGCGGAAAAATAGCGGTTAAAATATATAATGAGAATGACAAGATTATAGTAAGCGTTAGAGATAGTGGCATAGGTATACCCGAAATGGAATTATCTAATATGTTCACTAAATTTAAACGTATTGATAATAGTGCTAGTAAAAAGATTGGTGGTACAGGATTGGGGCTAGCGATAAGTAAAGGGATCGTTGAAGCTCATCAGGGAGATATCTGGATCGATTCCAAAGAAAATGAAGGAACAACAGTGAGTTTTTCTATGCCTGTTCTTAATAGAGATTCTGCTAATGAACAGTTCGAAAAAAATGAGGAATTGATTTTTGAATCAAGAGGAAATGTATTGTTAGTCGAAGATGACATTAGTTTGGCATCGATGTTATCCGAGACGTTAAAATCAAACAGTTTCAATGTAATTCATTATTTAAGCAGCCAGAATGTATTGGAAATAGCTAACGAAAGGTCCCTGGTCGCGATTGTTGTGGATCTTGTGCTGGAAGATGGCATGACAGGCTGGGATCTGATTGAAGAATTGCAAAGCAATGAAAAGACTGAAAATATACCAGTCATTGTTTCTTCTGCTATTGATAAGACAGCGGATGACGTTGAAGACTACAAGATTTATAAATATTTAGTTAAGCCTTACTCTCCAAACGTACTTTCTGAAATTATATTACAATTGGTTGCAGAACAAGCAGAGTGAAAATGAGAATGAAATTAATTTATAATGTTCAGAGGCGCCGTTGTGTATAACAACCAAGACAGTCTGTAAATTAAAGCAGGAGGAATATTTTGAATAAAGAGAAGCTTCAAAACATAATAAAAAGAAGTCAGCGGCAATTTCTGGTTGAAAAAAATGAACAGATCAAACATATCGCCAGAAATTTGATTGCTTTTTTAAATAAAGAAAATGAAGAAGATTACAATGCCCTATATCAATTCTATCATAGCGTGAAAGGGACATCAGGCACCTTGGAGTTACATGATATTTCGTTGGTAGCCGCCGATATTGAAGAACTGATGGTAAGCAAGAAAGAACACTTGGCAAGTGACCCTGAGTATTATTCTGAATTGGTCAAAGGAACAGGAAACTTACTGGATTTAATCGAGCAACGTTTAAGTGCTGTCTTAATAGAAAATATGCCCATGGATCCTTCAAACGATGCAGTAGGTGAAGAGATTCTGCTATCAGGGAAAATACTGATTGTAGATGATGATGTCTCCATGCTGGATTTCTTGGAAGAGTTACTGAAAAACCAGGGATTTGAAGTCTTCGTAACAAATAATGGAAATGATGCCATTGAGTATCTGAAGAGTGAAAAGATCGATCTTGCCATCATAGATGTTGTTATGCCGAAAAAATCAGGATTTGATGTGTATGAAGAAATAAGGGAGCTGAACATCGATACGCCGATAATATTTTTGACCGGGCTGAGTAAAAAAGAAATAAGATATGAGGCGCTTAGAAAGGGTGCCGAAATTATTTATCAGAAACCGGTTGATCCGGATGAACTTATAGCTCGAATAAATGGAACAATCAAAAAAATAAAAATAAATGAAGATCAAAATCAAAGAGATGAACTGACAAATGCGTTCACACGAAAACACTTTATCAAAAGATTCGAGAAAGAAAAAGAGCACTTCATCAAGCATGACGAAGCTTTCTCGGTAGCCTTTCTTGATTTGGATTATTTTAAAAATATCAATGATACGCATGGCCACCTTTTCGGAGATCAAGTTTTAATCAGTTTTGTAGAGGTAATAACAGCTAACCTTGAAAAAGATAGGGAAGTCTTTCGCTTTGGTGGCGATGAATTTCTGATCTTGTTTCCGCAAACGACAGGCGAAGAAGCTAAATTAGTTATGGAGCACATCAAATTGGATATGCTTTCAAAAGTGTTCCCTGCACCAGATGATAAAGGGGACATCCCAGTTACCTTCAGTTCGGGGATAGCTGAACTAAATAGCAAGGAGCAAAGCAAAACATCCTTGCTGGAAAAAGCGGACAAAGCTTTGTATATAGCTAAAGAAAAAGGGAAAAATCAGATCATCCTGCAAAACGAAAGATTACGTGTTTCTAAAAATAAAATCCTAGTTGTAGATGATGAATTGCTACTGACGAATATTATCAAAACCAGACTCGGCTATCTTGGCTATGATGTCGAATATGCGAAAGATGGACAAGAGGCACTGGACAAATTGGGTCAGCATACCTATGATCTTGTTTTGTTGGATATCATGCTTCCAAAGGTGACAGGAATAGAAGTACTTAAAAAGATGAAGGCTGTCAGTTTGAGTGTGAACCCAAAAATCATCATGATTTCAGGCAAGCACAGCGAAGCAACAGTGATGGAGAGTTTGAAGTTAGGCGCTGATGATTTCTTCGAAAAACCTTTCTCGCTGGATGTTCTGGAACATAAGATCAAGAAAATACTAACGACTTAGTAGAGGTAGGACATAAAATGTTGAGACAGTATGTATGGAGATTATTGATTGTATTGCTTGCCGTCAATGTAATGATATTTATTTTTTTGCTGATCAAAAAGGTAGCGATGAAAGTGGTAAGGAACAAAAAAGCAGGAATAAGGAAAACATTTGAAGAAGACTTTCTGCGTTTTATTACCAAACAAGACAGTGAGTTAGCGATCGAGCCTAAATCTTACCTGGAAAAAAAGGTATTACAATCACTTGTTCTAGATTACAATTCCTTGATTTCAGGAACAAATCAGACGCTATTGTTGAAAAATATCGGAAAGAATTCGGTAATTGATAAAGTGGAAGGTTATCTGAACAGCAGTAATATTTGGAAAAAGAAGACTGGAACATACTTAGCCGGCGAATATGAATTAAGTGAAATGTTACCGCTCTTACTAAAACAGCTGCAGACATCAGATAATGAGTTGTTTTTCGTTACGGCTAGAAGCTTGATCAAGTTAGGTAATTCATTATATTTAAGGGAAATATTAGAAAAAGCAACTGCACAGACACGAATGAGTAAAAATAATATATTATCACTCATTGAACTGGTAGAAGGCGATATCAAAGAGATGCTCGTGGATATTATGGAATCGGGTGATATATTTTTGCAGGTGATCGCTTTAGAAGAAAGCGGAAAAAGACAGTATCGGGAAAGCGTTAAATGGATCGAGGAGATGATTGGTCATCCGCAGAAAGAGCTGAGGATTGCTGCATTAAAAGCGGCTTACAGGCTTGGGAACATAGGTGATGATGAATATTTATCATACATTATGTCCCTGGAAAATGATCAGGAATGGGAAGTCAGGTCTTTCTTGGCTAAGTATCTCAGAAAAGTAAACAGCGATGAATCGATCAAGATCTTAACGGACTTTATGAGTGATAAGAACTGGTATGTTCGCCACAACGCTGCCGAGTCCCTAATTGCTCTCAAAAAGAGAGGCCATCAGGCTTTACTTGAATTACTGGATTCTGATGACCTTTTTGCAAGAGATGCCGCGAATGCCGTTTTACAGAAAGAAGCTTTATTCGAATGAGAACCGGTTAGATCCTATTACGAACCGGGTTACATAATCAGTTGCAACAGTAAAATACCAATGTTTAGGAGACCATAATGGATTTATTTGCAGATTTTTTAATAGAGCTTATTAAGCATTTCAATAATTTTATATTGTATTACGTGATTTTTATAAATACTGTATATACACTGTTGTTTTTCGTATCGATTCGAGCCTTATATATCGATCGTCAAAAAAAGAAGTACTGGTCCTATGATGAGATGGTAGCATCGAGTTATACGCCACCATTATCAATTATTGTTCCCTGCTTCAATGAAGGAAAGACCATTGTCAATAATGTCAAAGCATTATTAAGCCTGGAATATAGCGAATTTCAATTGGTCATAGTTAATGACGGGTCGAAAGACACGACCTTGGAACAGCTGATTCAGGAATTAAAACTGACAAAGATAGATATGCCTTACAGGAAAAAAATTAATACCAAAGAAATCAAGGCCATTTATCGCTCTTCCATATTTGAAAACATTGTAGTAGTGGATAAAGAGAACGGTGGAAAAGCGGATGCTCTAAATGCAGGGATAAACATTTCAGAATATCCGATCATTACAGCCATTGATGCAGATTCAATTATTGAAAGAGATTCTTTAGCCAAGGTGATCAGACCATTCGTTGAGGATCCTACGGTCATTGTATCCGGCGGGGTAGTGAGACCGGTAAATGATTGTGTTGTCGACAAAGGATTTATCGAATCAGTAAATTTAAGTAAAAACAATCTGGTGCGCTTTCAAACGGTCGAATACTTAAGAGCCTTCTTATTCGGTAGACTAGGCTGGGGGAGTCTGAACGCATTGTTGATCGTTTCAGGCGCATTTGGGGTTTTTCGGAAAAGTGTTGTAATTGAAGCTGGCGGGTATACAGAGGATACGATCGGAGAAGACATGGAATTGGTCGTCAAAATACACCGGAAAATGATTGAAAGTAAGACACCTTATAAAATTGTCTTTGTTCCGGACCCTGTGTGCTGGACACAAGTACCTGAAGATAAGAAAACATTGAAAAGTCAGCGTAAACGTTGGCAAAAAGGGTTGATGGACAGCCTGTTCAATCACAAGAAAATGTTGTTTAATCCCAAATATGGGGTTGTTGGATTACTGGCAATGCCTTATTATTTCTTTGTGGAAATGTTAGGGGCGGTGATCGAGGTGTTAGGTTACCTTTCGTTTATCGTGTCATTCTGGTTGGGCATAATCAGCCTGGAGTTCTTTCTGCTTTTCCTTGCAGTATCTGTCTTATATGGTGTCTTTTTATCCAGCAGCGCAATCTTGCTGGATGAATATAATTTTTCGAAATACGAGGACGTTTCTGAATACTTATTATTGATGATTTTCAGTGTGTTGGAGAATTTCGGATATCGCCAATTAAACGCATGGTGGAGATTCACTGCATTCTTTGAATATAAACGGCACAATAAAAGCTGGGGTGACATGTCTCGGACAGAATTCAGTCCGGATAACAGCAGGTCAACTGAACTGGATAATTAAAGACAGTCAATGACCCATTTCTTCAACACGTTAAATAATTTCAAAACACTTGATCAGTTATCTTCATGTCAATAACTAATCAGGTGTTTTTGTATTAATGGAAAGAGTGAAGTCGTATAGTGGAAGTGAATAGTTGACAATAAAGAGGGGTGTACGCTATAATTATCTCGAATTCGTAATAAAATATCATGTTAGTTAGTATACACAATATAGGAGGACTTAAACTTATGAAACCATTAAAAGGGATTCATCACGTCACGGCGATCACCAGCAGTGCAGAAAATATCTATGATTTTTTCACCCATGTCTTAGGATTACGTCTAGTCAAAAAGACGGTCAATCAGGATGATATTCAAACGTATCACTTGTTCTTTGCGGACGATACAGGCAGTGCCGGAACGGATATGACATTCTTCGATTTTCCAGGGATTTCCAAAGGGGTTCATGGAAATGATGAAATCGCTCGGACGAGCTTCAGAGTACCCACAGATAAAGCACTCGATTACTGGGTCAAACGTTTTGACCGTCTAAAGGTGAAACACGAAGGCATTCAGGAACAGTTCGGCAAGCAGGTCTTACCGTTCGTCGATTTCGATGAGCAGTCCTATCAGCTGATCTCTGACGAAAACAACCAGGGTGTTGCATCGGGTACGCCTTGGCAGGACGGTCCGATACCGCTTGAGTTTGCCATCACTGGACTCGGGCGCATGTTTATACGTTATATGGATCTGGATCATATCAAAGCAATCCTCGAACAGGTCTATGACATGAAGCACATCGATACAGAAGGCGATCTTTATCTGTTTGAAATGGGTGAAGGCGGCAACGGTGCAGAAGTGGTGGTTGAACACGACCTGAAAATGCCACGCCACCAGCAGGGCTACGGCACGGTACACCACATGGCTTTCCGCGTGGATGACAAAGACGACTTGGATGATTGGAAGAAAAGATACCAGTCCTTTCAGTTACCCAATTCAGGCTTTGTGGACCGTTTCTATTTCGGTTCTTTATACGCACGCGTCACAGCCGGTATCCTTGTGGAATTAGCGACAGAAGGACCTGGATTTATGGAAGACGAACCATACGAAACACTGGGAGAGAAACTGTCTCTCCCGCCATTTTTGGAAAATCAGCGTGACATCATCGAAAATGAAGTGCGTCACATCGACACGGTGAGAAGCACCAAGACATTTGAAAAAGAATATGAGTAAGTTTATAGTTTTCGATCGATCTGAAAGTAAATAAAATAAAGCCCGCTGTCCTCACACAAGCAAGTGTGCAGAGCAGCGGGCTTTATTTTTATTAAAAATACATTTACTGATTTTTTAATTACCTAGCCAGTTGAACATGCCCATGATCAAAACTACCAGTATGGCAAGAGGGGCGATGAATTTAGCAACAAAGATATAGAGCGGTCCCCATGAGGTATCTTTGGTATCGGTGTGTTCGAGGATCTCGTCTGTATCCCATGTCCATGTCACGAAGATAACGGATAACAGGGCACTAAGCGGAAGCAGCACGTTCCCTGTAAAACCGTCAATGAAGTCCAGGAAGCTGTCGCCAAAGATCGTGATCTCCATCGCTCCCTGACTGAGTGATGAAACGACTCCAAGTAGGGTGATGGCTATACCTGTTAAGACGGTCACGATTTTACGCGACATATTGAATCGGCGCATAAAGTAAGCGACGGATACTTCAAGCAGTGAAATGGCTGAAGATAGGGCCGCCAAGGTGAAGAGGACAAAGAAGATGAGTCCGACAAAGACACCAACACCGCCGAGTGCTTTAAAGATCGTGGGTAACACGATAAAGACCAAGCCGGCGCCTTCTGCCGGATCCAAACCGTAAGCAAAGAGGGCCGGGAAAATGACCAGACCTGAAATGATAGCGAATGCCGTATCCAGTGCAATGATGATCGCTGCCGAAGAGGGCAGTCGTTCATCTGGATTTAAATAACTGCTGTACGTCAGCATGATACCCATGCCTAAGCTTAATGTGAAGAACGCTTGTCCCATCGCCACCACATAGACATTCGGATCGGTAAACGCCTCCCAGTCGGGTCGGAACATAAAGTTGAGGGCTTCAGTTGTGCCGCCTAAGGTCAAGCTGTAAATCGCTAGACTGATGAGCAGAATACTTAAAATGGGCATCATCAATTTACTCGTCAGTTCAATGCCCTTTTGTACACCAATAAACACGATGCCAACGGCAAGCAACATAAACAACGATTGCCATAAGATGGGGGAAACAGAATCACCAATAAAATTGACGAAAAAGGCCTGCGAATCACCGGTGATGCCACCTGAAATATATTCCCAGGTATAACGCAGTGACCAGCCCCCGATCACACCATAGAAAGACAAGATCAGGAAAGCGGCCAGTACGCCCAGACCGCCCGCGATGAACCAGGCTGTTTTAGGTGCGATTTTCTTGAACGATTCGACCGCGTCTGCTTGCGCGCGACGTCCGATCGAGAATTCGACCAGCATGACTGGGAAACCGAGCAATAAGACACTAGCGAGGTAAATGATCAAGAAAGCAGACCCGCCGCCTTCCCCCATGGCATAGGAGAAACGCCAGATATTGCCCAGACCGACCGCCGAGCCCATGGTTGCTAAAATAAATCCCCAGCGCGATCCCCAGTGTTCTCTCGTTTGTTTCATAATAATAACACTCCTTCTTTGATAGTCATTTCTCAATATAGTTAAGAACCTAACTCTCGAGGATTGTACCATGAATGGAGGGACCTTTTAACCCCGTTTTTTCGAAAGCGTTTACTCCGAAAGGATAAGAAAGTGTTAGTGGTAGAACGTTTTATCTGCCACTATTGTAAGGCTTGAACAGGCTTTTCACAAGTGGCTTTCACAATAAAAAATATAAAAAAAAGTGTCAGAATAGATAGCTTATGAACAGAAGCGGGGCTAATCCCGTCCGCTTGTAAAATTTTTAATTCATACCTTGAAAAACTGGTAAGCATCAGTGCGAAAAATCTCCGAAAATTTGCTTTTTCCATCTAGAATTCACCTTTATTTGGTTCAAATAGAACAATTTCACGTGGAATGTTTAGAGCTATAAAAAAAATTTATAGTTCCATACATATTAAGTATTTGCTAATTAAAAAAAATAAGGTAAACTTGATTTAAGCGCTTACAAAACCAAGGGAGTGGACAGCATGACAACAGTTGCAGTTGCAGGTGGTTCTAGAGAAGAAATTTTGGAACTGGCAAGATTAAGTCAAATTGAATTCAAAAATAGCGTGAAATTTAAAGTGTTTGACGTCGAACCCGATATCGACCATGAAGAAACGTGGGAATACATACGGTGTGAATCACAAGAAGATATGGTGCGTCAAACGGTGAAGAGCGTCGTGAACCAGGAAGCGGATATTCTATTAAAAGGAGGCGTACAGACACATGCCTTATTAAAAGAACTGCTGAAAAAAGAACATGACTTGAAAACGCAGGAACTGCTGTCGCATGTTGCTTTAGTCAATCTGCCGGCTTTGGACCGACAAATTTTACTCACGGACGCCGGGATGAACATCATGCCGACAGAGGATCAGCTTGAGCAAATCATCCACAATGTCATAAAAGTAGGAAAGGCGATTGGGATGGATCATCCAAAAGTAGCATTGATCAGTTCAGCGGAAAACTATAATCCGAAAATGCCTTCATCGGTGCTTTCTAAAGCATTAACAGAACGGTTCAAGGATA
This sequence comes from Alkalibacterium sp., assembly GCF_046484155.1. GTDB lineage: Bacteria > Bacillota > Bacilli > Lactobacillales > Carnobacteriaceae_A > Alkalibacterium. Next base: position 10,830 of record NZ_JAWOBT010000117.1, on the reverse strand, counting down.
GTTTAGAAGCAACCGTCTACGGTCCACTTTCACTCGATTTATCATTATCTAAAACAGCAGTGGAACATAAGCAGTTTGAAGGACCGATTCAGGGCGATGCAGATATTCTGGTGGTCCCCAATATCGATGTGGGAAATGTCTTGTATAAATCCTTCATACTCTTTGGAGAAGCGATCATGGGAGGAACGATCGTCGGCACAAAAGTACCGATCGTCTTAACGTCCCGCAGTGATGATGTGGAAAGTAAGCTGTATGCTTTGAAATTTGCCTTGATGCAAGTGACTGAAGGAAAAACTGTCGGGGGTCGTCTATGAAAAAATTGATATTAGTGATCAATCCGGGTTCGACATCCACGAAAGTCTCTCTATACAACGAGAAGCAATCAGTAGCGTCTGAAACGATCCGTCATAAGATTGAGGAACTTGCTCAATATAATGGGATCATCGATCAGAAAGCGTTTCGTAAGCAAGTTATTCTAGACTTCTTGAAAAAGGAAGGCTATAAACCGGAAGATCTACAAGCGGTCGTGGGTCGGGGAGGGCTTTTGAAACCTATCCCAGGCGGAACGTACGTAGTCGATGAGGCGATGCTGAAAGATCTAAGAGAAGAGAAATACAGCACTCATGCATCGAACCTTGGGGCTGTCTTGGCGAATGAGATTGCCGAAACAGCGGGTGTGAACGCGTATATCGTCGATCCGGTGGTTGTGGACGAGATGGCTGACATCGCCCGCATCTCAGGTTTGAAAGGGATCGAACGCCGCAGTGTGGCTCATGCCTTGAACCAGAAAGCGGTAGCCAGAAAAATCCTGCAGCAAAAAAACAAGAAATACACAGAGAGCAATGTCATCGTTGCGCATCTAGGTGGCGGGTCAAGCATCGGGGCACATTACAAGGGCAGGATGATCGATGTGGTCAACGGCTTGGACGGCGAAGGACCGTTTACACCGGAACGCACAGGCGGTTTGCCTCTGTATGACTTTGCCAGGATGATCCTGGAAAAAGCGTTGACACTGGATCAGATCAAAAAAATGCTGGCCGGTGAAGGAGGCATCAATTCTTACTTGAACGAAATCGATTTGAGGAATGTGATCGAAAAAATCGATAAGGGCGACCAAAAAGCCGCAGATTATCTCGAAGCGATGACGTATCAGATCGCGAAAGCCATTGGCGAAATGGCGACGGTCTTGAAAGGCGACGTCGATGTGATCATCCTGACCGGTGGCGCCAGTTATAGTGCGTTTGTCGTGGAACATATCAAAGAGCGCGTGTCCTGGATAGCACCGGTGGAAGTCATGCCGGGTGAAATGGAAATGGATGCCCTGCACGAAGGCGTAATGCGCGTCTTGAACAACGAAGAGGAACCGAAGCGATACAGCGAGACAAATAGTGGATAAGTGAGGGGAAAGCGATGGCGATAGAAACAGACCTTCTGATTTTAGGTGGCGGAACAGGCGGCTATGTCGCAGCCATACAGGCAGCAAAGCAGGGCATGGACGTGGTACTGATAGAACAGGACAAGCTTGGTGGAACGTGTCTCCACTGGGGCTGCATTCCAACAAAAGCGCTGCTTAGAAGTGCGGAAGTGATGGACACCTTGAAGAACGCAAAAGAATTCGGCATAGACATCAGCGATGTACCGCAAGTCGATTTTGCAAAAGTGAACGAACGAAAACAAGCCATAGTCGATCAGCTTTACCGGGGGATACAGGGGCTGGTGAAGAAAAACAAAATCAAAGTGGTATACGGCAAAGGTGCCGTATTGGGTCCGTCGATTTTTTCGCCGGTCTCTGGCGCCGTAGCCGTGACGTTTGACGACGAAGACAAAGAAGAAGAAATCTATGTGTCAAAAAAACTGATCATTGCCACGGGATCAAGTCCAGCCACCTTGCCGCAGCTGCCATTGGATGAAGAAACCATCTTATCATCTTACGGGATGCTTCAACTTGACGAATTGCCGGAGTCCATCGCCATCATTGGTGGCGGTGTGATCGGTGTCGAGTGGGCGTCACTTCTTCACAGTTTGGGTGTCGAAGTCACGATCTTTGAAGCATTGGACCGATTGATCGTCAACGAAAGCAGGACGGTTTCTAAAGCGTTGCTCAAACAGTTCAAACGACGCGGTATTCGGGTGGAACTCAGCCAGCTCGTTGAAGGAGTGGAAAAAGCAGACGGCAGGGTCAGTCTTTCTCTAAATGGAAAAGACACGTCTTTGTCGTTTGAAAAAGTGATGGTCGCGATCGGCAGAAAACCGAATGTGGATGGGATCGGTCTTCAGAACACCTCGATTAAATATGATGCCAAAGGGATCCACGTGAACGATCATTACCAGACGACAGAAAGCCACATTTATGCGATCGGGGACTGCATCGATACCTTGCAGCTCGCGCACGTGGCGATGAAAGAAGGCGAACTGGCCGTGGAACACATCGTTCACGAAACCAGTGAACCGATCAATTATCTGAATGTGCCACGCTGCACCTATACGATACCTGAAATAGCCAGTGTGGGCTATACGAGAGAAACACTGCCGGAAGGTAGAAAAGTCAAAATGGGCACGTTCAACTTCAATGTCAACGGCAAAGCCTTGATTCAGGGCAACGCAGATGGGTTTGTCGAAGTGATGAGAGATGAGGGAAGCGATGACTTGATCGGCGTGTCCATCATTGGTCCGCATGCGACGGAACTGATTTCTGAAATGAGCACAGCGATTTATCTGAATGCGACACCGCTTGAGATCGGCGAAGCGATTCATCCGCATCCGACCCTGACGGAAGCGATTCAAGAAGCAGCACTGGATGTCTATAAATTAGCGATTCATAAATAAGAAAGCGAGTGTGAAGAGACTATGAAAAAACTGGCAGAATCTGGTTTAACAAAAGAAGCAATCATCAAAGCGTACAGATACGTTTTACTAGGACGGCGCCTGGACGAACGCCTCTGGCAATTGACGCGTATCGGCAAGACTTCGTTCAACATCTCGGGACAGGGGCATGAAGTGGGACAAGTGGCGATGGCCATGGCTTTTGACCACGACAAAGATTATTTCCTGCCTTACTACCGGGACATGACACCGTGCCTGGTCTGGGGGATGACACCGAAAGATATTTTGCTCGGTTCACTCGGTAAAGAAGCCGACCCGTCTTCCCATGGCCGTCAGATGCCGAACCATTACGGCTCCAAAGAACATAACATCGTGACGCATTCGTCCACAGTGAGCACACAGTTCCCGCTGGCAACGGGTGTCGCTTATGGTGCTCAACTTGGTAAAAAAGACTACGTTACCCTGACGACAACAGGTGAAGGGGCAGCCAACCAGGGTGAAGTGCAGGAAGCCATGAACTTTGCCGGCGTGAAGAAATTGCCGCTCATCTTTGTGTTTGAAAACAACGGCTACGCGATCTCCGTTGGACGAGAAGAACAGTATGCCAGCGAGAAACTGTCTGAGCGCGGGCCGGCTTTCGGTTTTACGGGCATACAGGTAGACGGCCACGACTTTGTGGAATCTTATCTGGCCTTCAAGCAAGTTGTAGAGGATGCACGGAACGGCAAAGGGCCCGCTTTGATCGAATTGATGGTGACCCGTTTGACCGCGCATTCGGCGGATGATGATCACTCTGTGTACCGTTCGAAAGAGGATATCGAAAACCTGAAGAAACATGACGGATTGCTCTTGTTTGAAAAACAACTCATCGATGAAGGGTACCTGACCCGTGAAGAGATCAAAGCAATAGACAAAGAACTTAAAGAAGAAATCAACCAGGCGACGGACGAAGCAGAAGCCATGCCTGATCCAACACCGGATACCATACTTGAACAAGTCTATGCAGATAAATAAAGGAAGAAAGGATGCGTTAAGCCCATGGCAATGATGACATACTTAGAAGCCATTCATAAAGGAATCGAAGAAGAAATGGCTCGAGATGAAAAAGTGGTAATCTTTGGAGAAGACGTTGGAGGCAAGAAAGGCGGTGTCTTTGGGGTAACCAAAGGATTAGCTGAGAAATTTGGCGATGAGCGCTGCTTCAATACCCCGCTGACGGAAGGTCTGATCGGAGGACTCGCAGTGGGGCTCGGCACAGTGGGGTACAGAGCGATCGGGGAATTCCAGTTTGCCGATTATATCCTGCCGGCCGTGAACCAGCTGATTTCCGAAGCGAGCCGCATGCGTTACCGGACGAAAGGCGACTGGACCGCACCGATCACTTTCCGTGCCCCCTATGGCGGAGGTGTGCGCGGCGGGCTTTATCACTCCCAGTCGACCGAAAAAGTGTTGTTCGGACAACCGGGGCTCAGAATCGTGACCCCGTCGTCACCACGTGATGCAAAAGCGTTGATCAAAGCAGCCATCCGCTGTGATGACCCAGTACTGTTCTATGAACATAAACGCCTGTACCGTCTGCTCAAAGAAGACGTGCCGGAAGACGATCACGTCGTACCCATCGACAAAGCCAATGTGGTCAGAGAAGGCGATGACATCACGGTTATCGGATACGGTATGGTCTTGAATCATGCCCTCAAAGCCGCTGAAACCTTGAGCGAAGAAGGCTTTGAAGCAGAAGTGGTGGACGTTCGTTCCATTTATCCCTTAGACAAAGAGACCCTGGTCAAGGCAGCGAGGAAGACAGGTAAAGTGCTGCTGGTGACTGAAGATAATTTGGAAGGCAGCGTCATGAGTGAAATTTCAGCCATTATTGCCGAAGAAGCACTGTTTGACCTGGATGCACCGATCAAGCGACTGGCTGGTCCGGATTCACCAAGCATGCCTTATGCGCTGGCTTTGGAGCGAGAATTTTTAGTGACTGAAGAAGAAGTGCTGAATGCCATGCGTGAACTAGCAGAGTTTTAAGGAGGAAGAGTGAATGAGTATAAAGATAATCAAGATGCCTCACTTGGGTGAAAGCGTCACGGAAGCCTCGATCGCTGTGTGGTTAGTTTCTGAAGGCGATAAAATAGACAAATACGATCCCATCGCCGAAGCGGTTTCGGATAAAGTGACGACCGAGATCCCGTCGAATTACTCAGGCATTGTCAAAGAATTTTTGATTGACCTCGATACCGATGTGAAAATCGGCACACCGATAGTATCCATTGAAACAGCAGATACAGAGGATACTGACGAATCAGAACAGCCTGTCGGAGCAGAACGTTCTTCCGACACTGAGAAAAAAGAAGAGATGACCGAGCATATCAACGCGGAAATCAAGAAAGAAGCAGAACAGCAATCGATCGAAAGAGACACGAAAACGTCCGTCGGGCAAAAAGGATCTGCCGAGCCCGAATCTAAGACGGACAAAAATACACGGTACTCTCCGGCAGTTGTCCGGATCGCACAGGAAAGAGACATCGATCTGAAGCAGGTTGAAGGGTCAGGGAAACACGGGCGCATTACGCGCAAGGATGTCCTGAACTTTGATGTCGACACTCAGCGGGAATCTCATGTTGAAGTGGATATACCAAAACCCTCTTTACAGGCTCAAAAAAAGATGATCAAAAGAGAAATGAGCAGAAAAGTGGAAACAGCTTCCGAACCGGCTGCTTCATCCAAGTCAAGTCGCGACGAAGTGGTCCCGGCTGACCGTATCCGCAAGGCCATCGCCAGGAAAATGGTGCAAAGCACGTCAGAAATCCCCCATGCATGGTTGATGGTGGAGGCAGATGTTTCCAATATCGTTAACTTAAGAAACAAAACGAAAGATCGATTCAAAGAACAAGAAGGGATCGCGCTGTCTTACTTCCCCTTCTTCGTTAAAGCCGTGGTGCAGGCGCTGAAGAAACACCCGATCATCAATGCGTCATGGGATAACGGCAACATCGTCTTCCATAAGGACATCAATATCTCAGTCGCTGTCGCCACGGAGGACCATTTATTCGTGCCCGTGATCCAGCATGCCGATCATTATTCACTCAGTGGGTTGTCAAAAGAAATCGACCGCTTGGCCAGTTTAGCCCGTGACGGCAAATTAGGTAATCAGGACAGTCAAGGTGGCACAATGACCCTGAACAATACCGGCAGTTTCGGTTCGGTCCAGTCCATGGGCATCATCAACCATCCGCAGGCAGCGATTTTACAAGTCGAAAGCATCGTGAAACGGTTTGTCCCGACAGAAGATGGTGGGTTCAAAGCAGCCGATATGATCAACTTGTGCTTATCGATTGATCACCGCATGATCGATGGCCTTCAAGCCGGTCGTTTCTTGAATGATGTCAAAGAAAACCTGCAGAAATTTTCAGATGAGTCAGATATATATTAAAAAACAGTTTCACTCAACTAAGTGAGCAAAACTGTCAAAAGCAGTCAATTCTTTTTGATTTCAGCAATCAGGTCATTGATCGCTTTGGTTGGGGCCTTTCCTTTTTTCAACGCAACGCCAATGGGATAGTAATCGTTTTTATCCTGCAGGGGGATCCATTTCAGACCTTCCAGGGCGCCGATCGCTTTGTATTCGATCGGCAACAAGCAGATGGAATCGAGCGTCTGCAAACTATACAGCAGCACCTGCAGGTCGTCATGATACATGACGATGTTCGGTTCAAAGCCCAAATGCCGGCTGCGATCCAGAAGCATCTGACCGAGCATGAAGTTTTCGTTCAAAGTCGAGAACCGCTGCTCTTTCAGGTCTGCAAACTTTAACACGTGTTTTTCAGCTAGAGGGTTATTTTCCGGGACAACAACGTGCACGTTATAGCCTTTGGTCGAGGTATTGAGTGCCTCGATCGAAATGGCGTTCGACTGTGTATTGGGAAAGGATACCAAGCCGATATCCAGTTCATCGTTGGCCAGCATTTCCTGGATTTTACGGGACCCGTTTTGAGTGATGATCAGATCGACGTTCTGATGGGTCGCGATAAAATTGGAGATCTGCTGCATATACTGGACGGCAAACAAGATAGTGAGTCCTAAACGAATCACTTCTTTTGAGTCCGATTTCATATGCTGGATTGTATTGACCAGCGTATCAAAGTCAGTGACGATCTTTTCACCCTGTGTATACAGGAGTTTACCTGACTGGGTCAGACTATAGGTCTTGTCATGTGGATCGAAGAGTTTTGTATTGAGTTCCGCTTCCAGCTTTTTAATGGTGAACGAAAGCGTCGGCTGGGTCACGAATAAATTCCGCGCCGCTTTGGATAAATTTTTAGTGTTCGCAACTTCTATAAAATATTTCAACTGTTTGATATCCAACTAAACCATCCTTCAACTAGTATGCTAATTAGTTCATTATACAACAGAAAAATGAAAACGGTTAACTGGATTTAACGATCAAGTAACTTCTTATAGTGCATTCGAAGAAAAATGATGAAAATAAGATACAAGAAGAGCTAACCACAGGGAAAGGGCGTTATAGGAATGGAAATATTCAAAAACTTGGAAGAACATGATTATGAGCAAATGATCTTCATGCAGGATAAAGAAACAGGCTTGAAAGCCATCACATGTATTCATGATACGACTTTGGGCCCCGGGTTAGGCGGTACAGGCTACTGGGCATATAAAAAAGAAGAAGATGCGATCGAAGATGTGCTCAGACTAGCGCGCGGCATGACATATAAAAATGCGGCAAGTGGGTTACCCATTGGGGGAGCTAAAACTGTTATCCTGAAAGATCCTGAAAACCAAGTGAGTAAAGAAGCGATGTTCAGAGCCTTTGGGCGTTTTGTGGAAGGGATGAATGGCCGTTACATAACTGCCGCAGACGTTGGAACCACCGAAGTGGAAATGAATTATATCTACCAGGAAACGAACTACGTCGCAGGTACGGGACTTAAACCGGGCACTTCCGGCAATCCTTCACCCTCCACGGCTCACGGTGTATATGTTGGTATGAAAGCCGCTGTGAAAAAAGCGTTCGGGTCGGATTCACTGCAAGGAAGATCCATCCTTGTAGAAGGCGTCGGGAAAGTGGGATACTTGTTAGCTGAAGCCGCACTCAAAGAGGGTGCGAAAGTTTACGCGACCGATATCTTTGCCGGACCCAAAGAACGTGCCAGAGAACTCGGCTGTGATATCGTTGAAGTGGGTAACATGTTCGACATTAAAATGGACATCTATGCGCCCTGTGCACTCGGTGCTTCTATCAATGACGAAAGCCTGAAGAAAATCGAAAAAGCCGGCATCAAAGTCATTGCCGGTGCGGCGAACAATCAGTTGGCTGAAACGCGTCATGGTGATAAATTAGATGCAATGGGTATCGTCTACGCACCTGACTATATCCTGAATGCGGGCGGTGTTATCCAAGTCGCTGATGAATTCAACGGCGGGTACAACGCAGCACGCGCACGCATGTCGGTCGATCGAATCTATGACCAGATCGAAAAAGTATTCGAAATCGCCGAACGCGACGGCATCCCGACCTATAAAGCCGCAGACATTCTAGCCGAAGAACGCATTGCGGCTGTCAGAAAAACGAAGAGTATCTTTGCCCGAGACAGTAAATCGATTTTAAACCGTTAAAAGATAATTAGGATAGAAAAGAACCATTCCCAAAAGCTGGGAATGGTTCTTTTCCTGTTTTATCGTGATGAATTCTAAATAATGACTAGATCAGGTTCTTATAAGCTCATTTTGTGTGAATCGTTTAAGTTCGTTGATGAAAGCTACCGGTGAACTCGATCTAGAACGACTATGAATGCAGTTGGATGAACGAATGGTCTTGTGAACTTCATGTAGAACGGTTCTAGATCAAGTTCAAAGATCAAACAAGATAGCGAACCTGATATAGAAGGCAGTTAGATGTAGTTCACCACTTAATCAGTATAGCGAACTAAACATACAACGATTTCAGCAGCTTTGTTGTATTTATTTTTCAATTCACTGTTTCCTGGTATATGAAGTTTGTCATTCTTCTTTCTCATACTCCAGTATATCTCCAGGCTGGCAGTCCAGCGCTTCACAAATAGCGTCCAGGGTGGAGAAACGGATGGCCACTGCTTTGCCGGTCTTTAATTTTGAAAGGTTGACGTTGGAGATGCCAACGTCGTCAGCTAAATCTTTGAGCGATACTTTCCGGTCCGCCATGACGCGGTCGAGCCTGACTATGATGGGCATGGGTTAATTCCCCCTTTAGATCGTATCATCGGACAACTCTTGTAAGCTGATGCCGTATTTCAGGATGCCACTCACGATATACAGTATTAATCCGATCATGAATGAAGAAGAGAGGTCAAAGACAAAATAGAACCCTTCATCCGCACTCAAGTTGACAACTAACGTATATAACAGAGGGAGAAAAATATCAGTCACAATCAAAATGATGCTGATCCACTTTACCGATTCAGCAAAATCATAGGTGAAAGGTGTCTCGCCACGAACCAGTCGGTCGAATAAAAAACTGCCTTTGAAGAAGATATAGCTGCCTATGGCTAAGAACACCGGTGCAATAATAAAGGCGCCTAGTCTGTAATCGGCTTCCGTCACACGTGAATCCTGGAAATAGAATAAAGGAGATTCGGAAAATGCGACATTTACTGAGGGAGAATCAATTTCCAAGAAAAAGGAAAAGACGACAATTAAGAGTAAGGCGGCAATGGCAAGGGTCCCAAAACCTTTTAACAAAAGTGATAGAAATCTACTGATATTACGAAACCGTGTGATGTCCATATGAGTCACTCCTTTTTTATGTACTTAGAATCTATATCTCATTATTTATATTTCCTTTCAAATTAAATCGTATCATCTGATAACTCCTGCAAACTGATGCCGTATTTCAAGACACCACTAACTATATATAAGATTAAACCGATGAAAAAAGAAGAAGTGAGTCCGAAATTGAAATAGAACCCTTCATCGGCACGGAGGTTGACAATCAGCGAATAGAGCAGCGGCAGTATGATATCAAAAGTAATCAGCAAGAAACTGATCCATTTTACCGATTCGGCAAAATCGAAGGTAAACGGTGTCTCACCATTTGCTAAATGATCAAACAAGAAACTGCCTTTGAATAAGATATAACTGTATACTGCAAGAAATAATGGAGCTATTATTAGTGAAGTAAACGCATGATCTGCTTCTGTTACGCGTGAATCTTGAAATAATATGAGTGAATTTTCTGGGAAGCCAACAATGAAAGCTACATTATCTATAAAAAACGTAAATATTATTCCAATTAATATAATAACAATACAAAAGGCACCAATTAGTTTAAGGCTAAAGGATAGTAATTTACTAACAGTCCGAAACCGTTTGATGTTCATATGGTTCACTCCTCTGTTTTATTTACTTAGAGTATATACCCATAGATTAATACAAGTCAACAATTAATTATCGAGAAACGTTAATTATTTCATTTTAAGTATTAGATGTTTATGATAAAACTTCATATGCTATAATCTAAGTTAAGTATTGAAATACAGGGAAGAAAGGAGCGACTAGGATGAGGAAAGAGCTGTACCGTATTTTGGATGTTGAAGATGATGCCAGTATACAAAGTAAAGCCTATAATGTTGTCAATATTTTGATGATTGCGATCAGCGTTATTCCGCTGCTATTTAAAGAACAGACAATGATCTTTTTGAGATTAGAAATCATTGCGGTTGTTTTTTTCTCATTGGATTACATTCTTCGCTTTATAACTGCAGACTTTAAGTTTACTGAAAAAAATTCTCTAACGGCATTTATCAGTTATCCTTTTACTCCCTATGCTATTATCGATCTGTTGTCGATTTTGCCATCACTCACTTTTGTAAATCAATTGTTTCGTTTATTCAGATTATTGCGATTGTCACGATCGTTGCGCGTGTTTAGAACGTTCAAGCTCTTTCGTTATTCCAAAAGTTTTGAATTATTGATTCAGGCCATTAAAAAACAGAAAGATTCATTGATGCTGGTAGG
>NZ_JAWOBT010000039.1:0-36153 GCF_046484155.1 Alkalibacterium sp. | reverse complement strand
TCTGCCGGATTCTCAGCTAACTTGATCTTCGGTCCTACTGACGCTTTACTTGTTGGTATTACAAACGAGGCCTTGACCGCTGGTGGTATTGACTACGATGTAGCTGTTACAGCTAACTGGTACTTCATGATTGTTTCTACATTTATACTAACTGCAGTAGGTGCTTTTGTCACCGAAAAAATAGTCGAACCGCGACTTGGGGAATATAATGGGAGTTACAAGCCAGACGATGAACCCATTACAGCTTTAGAAAACAAAGGGATGCGTAATGCATTGATCTCATTACTTGTCTTCTTAGGTATTATGGCATTCATGATGATTCCAGAAAATGGAGCATTAAGAGCTCTTGACGAGGCAACAGGAAATATGACCTTAGATACTTTCTTAAGACAAGGTTTACTCTTTATGATCTTCTTGCTTTTTGCAGTTCCTGGTTATTTCTACGGGAAAACAACCGGCAAGATCGATACATCTCATGATTTAGTTAAAGGAATGTCAGATTCCATGAGTTCAATGGGCGGCTATCTAGTCTTAGCCTTTTTCGCAGCTCAGTTTATTAACTACTTCTCTTACACAAACTTAGGGTTGATCTTAGCAGTGAGCGGAGCAGAGTTCCTGGAAGCCATAGGATTTGTTGGTCTACCACTTATTCTCGCTTTCATCATAGTAACTGCGTTCATTAACTTATTTATCGGATCAGCTTCAGCAAAATGGGCTATTATGGCTCCAGTATTTGCCCCAATGTTATTCGAAGTAAACATTGCACCTGAAATGACATTGATGGCTTACCGTATTGCTGACTCATCAACAAACATTATTTCACCATTAATGAGTTATTTCGCAATGATTCTTGTGTTTGCTAAACGTTACGACGAAGATAGTGGATTAGGTACAATCATTTCAACGATGCTTTCATACAGTATCGCATTCTTGATCACCTGGACGCTTCTATTGATCGTATGGTACGTACTAGGCTTGCCATTAGGTCCCGGCGCACAAATCATACTATAATTTGATCTTTATGATTTCAGACATGTTCTCCTAGTGAGAACATGTCTTTTTTATAATTTTACATTTCATGGTAGGATTATAAGGAGGGTTGAAATGTCTCAAAAATCAAAAAGAAGATTGCTTCAATTATTTGGTTTTATTATTGGACTCTTATTCGGCTACTTTCGCCCGTCACAATTTCAAGTTTTCCTGCCTATATTAGCGATTGGCGTCGGTATTGGTTATTTTATTTTTTCCACTACAATATCAGATGAAGAAAAATCGGTAGATGATGTCGGGTGGTTCCCTTTTGTTCAGATGATCATGTATTTCATTATCGGAGGAGTCCTGTCATCTAATGTGTTACTGGCATTGGAATTACTATCACAATAATAAAGTAAAGAGACTGGGATCATGATCCCAGTCTCTTTACTTTAATTGCTTCGTCATTAGTTTATATCCCTAATTGATACGTCCAGTGTAACGTTAAGTCTGATCAGGGAAAAATACATATAAGTGAAGTCTCTTGCTCCCTTATTGATCGTATTCAAATTGAAATTATTTTGAGTACGATCACTGTTGCCTTCATTCGGTGTACTCAGCACGAGCCTAAGTTGAGTCATACCAATAAAACACCTTTTTTATTTCATCATTGCTAACGCGCCCATTGGATCCCAGGGTTCTAGTTCAACCACTGGTTCATCCAGTGCCTTAAGCCATTTATCGTCAATGTATTTACGCTTAACTGCGACCTGATAATTGTATTCATCAAACCATCTGTCACTCATTGAATACATACCTTTGTCACCATTTTTATCTCCCCAACTATTTTCGACTTTCCATTTTATTGGGATACCCTCGTCATCTAGATCGACTCCAACAAAGACCATGGCATGAGTTAACAGGCTATCACCATAATCGAGACGTTGTGCTTTCGTTAATTCAACCGACTCACCTAAAGTCGCTTCATAATCATATGCTTGATCATCCATGATTCCCGCTTCACGGTCAAGCATTTTACCGACGTCACACCCAAACCACACAGGTTCGCCCTCTTTGATTGATCGAACAGCGGCTTCTTTTAAAGCTCCGATAGGTGCATTCACATACTTGATGGGATGTGCTTCTTTTATTGTCCCCAAATATTTAACCGTGTATGCTTTCCCAAACGGTTTGTCTTCAGTGGGAGCGTTGATTAAACTAATGCGTTCTTCTAGATCCCACTTAACATATTTCTTGAAGAAATCTTGAGGTGTAATACCACTAATACGGTTGAAGCCATCATCTTTATCACGATACTCGTACGTAAATGTTTCTGGCACTTCACCTAAGGTTTTAACTAAAAGTGAATAGACAAAATAGAGATAGTCTTCTTTCTGATCCATCAACTGGTCTTCACTTTTACCCTCTTTGAAACTGTCACGTAACTTGGCAGCAAAATCTCTCAATTTTGAAGTAAGTAACTCATTTAATTCTTTAGTGTTAGAAGAATGATAGGTTTCTGGCATGGCTGCTTTAGGTACTGCACCATATTTTTCTAGAATGCCCGAAAACATGTCCCATTGTCCGCCATCTTGAACGGGGTCCTGTAAGAGATGCTGAACTAAACGAGAATTTAATGGTTCATCCACCGTTTCAATGATGCTGTCCAAGAAATAATTGGACTTCTCTAACTTGTCCCAAAATAATGTGTAATTTTGAGAAAACTCAAATGTTTTAACGTTCAGTTTTTCCATAGTATCTACCCGAGCCGTATTTAAGGCCGCAAACATCCAGCAACGTCCACTCGATTTTTGATTTGTGATTTCTCCCTTTTCAGTTTCATGAGAAAAAACAAAATTGTGACGGCGAGTCATGTTGTTATCAGCTGATGATTTATTGATACCGACTTTGGCAATTGCATTTTGAACAGCTTTGTTTGCCACATTGTCATTAAATTTATCTCTATATGTTCCCAATATTCCTTCGGTTATTCTCATTAACTTTACATCTCCTTTTAATCCACTGTACCTATCTTATCTAAAAACAAGCACAATGACAAGGTGTCATTTCGATATCTGCTATAGACGCAATAATAACTTGAGCTAAATTATCAAATGTAAAAAATCAGCAAATTGCTTCTTCAATATACAACATCTTTCATGTTAAAATAAGGAGTAACTGAAAGGAGTTTTAATCGTGCATTATGGTAGTTATCGCTATACACGTGCAACAATCGATTTAGATAAAATCACTTATAATTATAATCAAATAAAAGGATTATTATCTTCAGAAACCAAATTTATGGGTGTCATCAAAGCTAATGCTTATGGCCACGGAGCTGTAGAAGTAGGTAAACATTTAGAAAAGCAGGACCTCGACTTTCTTGGGGTGGCTGTATTAGATGAGGCGATGGAATTAAGAAGAGCAGGGATCAAATGTCCGATTCAATTATTAAGCCCTATCGAGCCAGACACCATCCCAATAGCAATTAAAAATGATATCTCTATAACCGTTTTTTCGGAAGAAATTGCTGAAAAAATAAAGCAAGATGCGGAACGCTTGCAACAAAAAGCAAAAATCCATTTAAAAGTGGATTCAGGGATGGGTAGAATTGGCGTCCGTTCGCGAGAACAAGCTTTAAAATTAAGCCAATTAATGAATTCTGAGTGGGTTATTTTCGAAGGGATCTTCACTCATTTTGCTGAAGCGGAAAACACTGCCGACCCAGCCTATACAAAATCTCAATACGATTTTTTCATTGATATCGTCGACTTCCTAAAGAAGCAGAACATTTATTTTGATTTAACTCATTGTAGTAATACAGCCGCTGCACTTTTATATCCCGAGTATCATTTAGATATGATACGGACTGGCATCTCTTTATTTGGTTACCACCCGGATAAAGACTTGGAAGATATAATTAATCTCGAACCCGTTATGAAGTTATCCACTCACGCTGCCTTTGTTAAACAAGTTGAAAAGGGTCAAACCATTGGGTATGGACGAACGTACGAGACACCTGAAGAAAAGACCATCGCAACTATTTTAATTGGTTACGCAGATGGTATTCCTAGAGAATTATCTAACCGTTGGTATCTGACGACAGATACTCATAGAGCACCTATCGTTGGTCGAATATGTATGGATCAGCTAATGGTTGATGTCAGTGATATCCCTGATTTCTCGGAAGATACTGAGCTGGTATTTATTGGTGATCCTAGTGATGATTATCCAAGTATTTACAAAATGGCTGAACTGACAGATAGTTTCCATTATGAAATATTATGTGGCATCGGAAAACGTGTACCTCGCGTGTATTTAAAAGACGAAACAGTTGAAGCCAAAGATAACGCCCTGCTTGACTAAACAGTAAAAGAAGCACAAGCCTCTATCAATAAAGGTTGTGCTTCTTTGTTTATATTTATTTTCCATAATGCTCTCAGCTGACGACTAAAGGAATGATTTTATTCTTCTGTTTCATCGTTCATGTCCTCGTCTAAATCGTCATTCATATCTTCGTTTAAATTATCTTCCATTTCTTCAACTTCTGGTAAATCGATGTCATCAACGTCTTCTGTATCTCCACAAGCCATCAAAAGTAAGCCGCCGGTCATAGTCAATGCAAGTAATTTCGTTAATTTTTTCATTTTATATCCTCCTTTCTATGTTTTTAAGATCTTAATTAATCCGTGTCGTCATATAGATTTTTTCCATCACCCAATGCATCTAACAATGATACTACCCTCATACTCGCTTCTGAGAACTTGGATAGCTATTTCATATCATATCTCCTTAAATTATTAATTAGAGGGTAGCTCCCTCTGTACAATTGAACCTTTATCTATGCATACCCTAGCATGAACAGAAATCGATATAAAAGAAAACGCTTTTACAATTTGCTTACTGATATGTCACTATTATTGTATTTATTACAGTTCGGTTTAAACAAAAAAAAAACAAGCATAAGGTTTAGACCCTATGCTTGTTTGAAGTTATATAAGTTAATTAGTTTAGAATTTTGATGTCTAGTTGACGACGGCCAAACTGCCATGCAGCTTCTAAGTCTTCCATGTGAATGTCAATACGGTTACCATTGATTGCACCACCAGTGTCTCCGGCAATGAATTCACCATATCCTGGTACAAATATTCTTGAACCTAATGGAATAACATTTGGATCGACGGCAATAACCCGAGAATTTTCTCTTAAATCAATTCCAGAAAATGTAAAGTTACTTAAACTTGCTTGATTACGAGAATATGCAGTCGCTTCAACTGACATCCAACGACCTGACTCTTCTTTTGTTTCTGATTGAATCACCTCGTTAGAAGATGTTGAAACTTTATTTTCAGTTGCTTTGACCTGTACTGCTGCTTCTTCAGTTTTTGCTGCTTCTTCAGCTTTTGCTGCTTCTTCAGCTTTTGCTGCTTCTTCAGCTTTTACTGCTTCTTGAGCTTTTGCTGCTTCTTGAGCTTTTGCTGCTTCTTCAGCTTTTGCTGCTTCTTCAGCTTTTACTGCTTCTTGAGCTTTTGCTGCTTCTTCAGCTTTTGCTGCTTCTTCAGCTTTTACTGCTTCTTCAGCTTTTGCTGCTTCTTGAGCTTTTGCTGCTTCTTCAGCTTTTGCTGCTTCTTGAGCTTTTGCTGCTTCTTGAGCTTTTGCTGATTCTTCAGCTTTTGCCGCTTCTTCAGCTTTTATTGCTTCTTCAGCTTTTGCTATTTGTTTTTCTTCTTTAGCTTCTTCTACTTCTTTGGGTGTTTCTGTTTCCTTTATTTCTTCTGTAGAAACATCGTAGCTTACAACTTCTTCCTCATTTTGGACGGAAACAACTGATAAATTCTTACTTAAATAAACCGTTGTACCGGCATGAATTAAGCTGCGGTTATCAATATCGTTAACTTTAGCAAGTTTATCGACTGATATGTCAGTTGCTTGAGAAACTCCCCAAAGTGTATCTCCCCATTGGAAGGTATACTCTAATGTTTCGTTCTCATTTTCCATATTTGCTTTTGCATCATTAATTTGTTCTTCAATCTCAAGCACCGTATGTGGTACCCAGTTTGAGCTGCTGTATTCATTTGCGCTTGCTTCTGTATCGTTAGTTAGCATCATCAATCCCGCTGCAGATAGTGTTAATCCTGCTTTAAGCCATGTGTTTTTCTGAATAGTCATTAACTTATTCCCCTTTTCGTTTCATCCGACTGGTAAGGTTTCTAGACGATTTATATTTGTGTTCAACAGTTTTTCCTGAACAACTGTATGCATCTTACCATGTGAATCGAAAATTAAAAGGGGTTTGAATGCTTTGTCATTTCCTTTTAGTTGGTTTGTATTATATCTGTTTTATTCTTACGGGACTATTTCAAATCCGAGATACCTTGTAACAGTGTAATAAAAAAACAACCTCTCCTTGGAAAATAGGAGAGGTTGTTTTTCTGTTGCTTAGATCAGCAACTGATTCCGATCATTATAATATTCTCTGTACGCTAAATAGCTCGCAATAAAACTTGCAATACTTGTTACTGATATCAGCATAAACATGACAACAATTTGATAACGAATTGCATCTGTAGGGTCTACTCCTGCAAATATCAATCCGGACATCATGCCAGGTAAGCTTACCAATCCAACTGTCTTAGTACTATCTATAGAAGGACTCATTCCTGTTTTCACACTTTCTCGAATAATACTCATTGACGCTTGCTTTTCATTCGCTCCCAAAGCTAGCTTTTCTAATACCTGCTGTCTCTGATCAGTAAATTTACTGTTTAATGCTCGATAGGTCAAGCCTATTGCAACCATAGCATTACTGGCTATCATTCCTGTAATAGGTACAATTTGCGATGGTATCCACTCAATTGCTCCCGAAACGATCATTATACTTAAGGTTATTGCAGTACCTGCTCCGATAGCCGTTAATGAAATAAGCAAGGAATTAGGAATACCCTGACTTCTTTTGTGTGCATTGAAACCGGCATTGAAAACGATAAACAAGACCATAACCAACGTTAGAAAGAAATCATCGACTTCAATGACATACTTCAATACAAATCCGATGATAAATAGTTGTATAACTGCTCTGACAGCTGCGATAAAAATATCATTGCCTAAACCTAATTTTTCTTTGTAAGCTACAAATACAGCAATAAGTATCAATCCTGTTGATAACAGCAGCGAAAAGTTACTGATTTCTAAATTTGAACCCATTATTTTTCGACCACCTTTCCATCAATTATTTTAATGATGCGATCCGCCTGATTAATTTCCCTTTCATCATGCGTAACAGAAAGAATGGTCATGTCGGCTTCTTCATTTAGTTCATCTAAAATGGCATAAATGATCTCTTTATTTTCTGCATCCAGTGAACTTGTCACCTCATCAAGCAAAATAACTTCTGGTTGATATAATAAATTTCTTACAAGAGCGATACGTTGTTTTTCTCCACCGGATAAATCTTTTACGGCTTTATCTAAGTAAGTCCGATTTAATTTCACTCGCTCAAGTAGGGTGACACTCTTGGTCTCATCAAACTCTTCATTACGTATTTCGTAAGGAAAGGACAAGTTATCTCTAACGGTTTGATCAAACAATGTGGCATTTTGAAAGAAATAAGAAACTTTTTTCCGGTAATCAATTGGGTTCATATCAGCAATATTCTTTCCCTTATAGCTGACAATTCCTTCTGTGGGGGATAACATGCTTGCAATGATTTTGAGCAAGGTGCTTTTCCCTCCACCTGAAGGACCTGTAACCGTCACGCGTTCGCCTTTATTTATGGAAAAATTCAAACCCTTCAAAATCTTTTCCTGGTCTACACTGAAACTAACGTTCTCGACTTCTATTATTTTTTCTGCCATTCTCTTTCCCCTTTACATTTGTTCACTTTATAATAATTATAAAGTAAGCAATTTAAATTGCAACCATTCTAGACTAATCATTCCACTCTTTTTCAGCTAGAGTGATCCGTTCGGCTTTCACCTCTTCAGACAAGTAAGTGAACCCTTCTCCCGTCACCTCTTGAACGTGTGAAATAGTCACGAATGCATTAGGATCGATCGCTTCTACGATCCTTTTGATACGCAGTACTTCCCGTCGGCTTATAATGACATATAAAATTTCTTTTTTCTCTTTTGTATAATAGCCTTTACCATCTAAAATCGTTATACCTCTACCGAGCTGTTGTTCAATAGCCTCAGCTATTTCTAAATGTTTATCAGATATAATCATGAATGATTTTCTTGGATTCAGCCCTTCTAATATGAAATCTATCACTTTGCTTTGGATGTATAAATTGATCAGTGTCAAGAATGCATTTTCTGCACCAATAACGAACGCACTCGGAACCACTATGAAGACATCGATCATGAGCAGTCCCGTTGGAACATTAATGCCGACGTACTTATGCAGTAATTTGGCAATGATATCACTGCCGGCAGTTGTCCCATGCCCCAGCATAATTAACCCTATCCCGGCACCCATAAATATACCTGAACCAATCGGCGCTAATAAGGTCGTCTCCGGGATGAACTCCCATCTCGTTACAACCAGTAAAAGCACCGATATGATTCCGTTAGCCACTAAAGTGTAATACAACGTTTTTTTATCCAAAAACTTGTAACCGATCGCCAATATAACGATATTGACAATGAAAATTGTATAAGAGGGTGTAATGTTTAAAACATAAAATAGAATCAATGAAAAACCTGTCAGACCACCCTCGGATAAACCGTTAGGAATAGTAAATACATTGACACTGATAGAATAGAGCAGCGAACCTATGACAATGAGCGCCAAATTCTTTAAACGTGTCTTGGTCATGATTTTATTTTTCATCCGCTTCACCTACGCTATAAACAGAGTCCCCATCGACATAGGTCTCTGTAACTTTTATTGTTTTGATTTGTCGAGCTTCACAGGTAAAGATGTCTTTATCCAGAATGATGAAATCAGCCAAGTAGCCTTCTTTTAGCCGTCCTTTATCGGACTCTTCAAAGGACGCATAGGCACCTTCATAAGTATAGGCATCTACTGCTGAATAAATATCTACTGCCTCACTTGGTAGATACGGTTCAGCCTCTGTAAATTCTAACCGATTTCGCGTCACTGCACATTGAATATTATGAAAAGGATTGAACGAAACGATGGGAGCGTCACTGCTAAACGACTGACGGATCCCTTTCTTTGCCATTGTTTGAAAAAGATAGGATGTGTTTGCGCGTTCTTCACCGATACGATCATGAATGATCGGCATGTCATCATCTAGGAAAACAGGCTGTACATAGGTTAAATAACCTTTATCGGCTACCCGTTCGATGAGGTCATGGCCGGTGATTTGCATGTGATTGATGCCCAGTCTCAGCGTGTTCGGCAGACCCTTTAATGCGGCATCATAAGCATTTAAAATCGTCTCGATCCCGCGGTCTCCGATACCGTGGACGATCACTTGAAAACCATGATCCACTGCTGATTTGACTTCTTTCGTCAACGTTTCCTGAGATTTGGTCAACATCCCCCGAGTCGTTGGATCGTCGGAATAAGGGGCTCTCAGAGCAGCTGTCCGCGATCCGAGCGTACCATCTATAAAGAATTTTATCGGACCAACTTTGTTCCAACGCGATCCTTGATGAAAGGCATGAGAACTATTTAAAAAATCCGATAAATATTTGCCATCGTTGAACCATATCTGCTGGTAGAAACGAATTGTCAATAGCTGTTCGTTCTCTAATTCTTCATAAAGCTTCAATGTATCT
This sequence comes from Alkalibacterium sp., assembly GCF_046484155.1. Lineage (GTDB taxonomy): Bacteria > Bacillota > Bacilli > Lactobacillales > Carnobacteriaceae_A > Alkalibacterium. Next base: position 26,434 of record NZ_JAWOBT010000039.1, on the reverse strand, counting down.
TCAATCGTTTCGTCTTTTGCATCATTCGTGTGCACAGAAGTGAGTCCGACCTGATTGGCCAATTTCATCGTATCGATCAGTAACGCTTTCTTCTCTGCCTTCGTTTTACGAGGAAGTTTCGCTTTCACTAAATCAACAGCATTTTCTGTTAAGATCCCTGTAGGTTCACCAGACTCATCTTTGATTATCTCTCCGCCATTTGCAACTGTTGTTTTACCTGTGATATCGAAATAGTTTAAAGCGGCTGTATTCAAACTCATGACATGTCTGTCTACACGCACTAAAACGATCGGAACCTCTGCAGATGCCTGATCCAGATCGAACCGGTTTGGCATCCTCTTTTCATCCGTGAAGGCTGTATGATTCCATCCTTCGGTATATAATACGGAGTCTTTCGTCAACTCATTTTCTTCGATATGTGTTTGACAACGCTCTATAAGTTCTTTCATTGAACTGACATCTGTAATTGGCAGCAAACTGAGATATTCCGCAGTCATTAAAAAATGCAGATGCGAATCGATCAGACCTGGCAAGACCGTTTGTCCTTTTAGATCGACGACAGACTCTCCTTTAAAGACGTTAAAACATTCATTGCTGGTCCCCACTTTAATGATACGGTTATCCTCAATAATCATCGCCTCAGCAAATGACTCTCGTTCTATGTAAATTTTTCCATTTTTAAATAATTTCATACAACCATCCCTTCATAAAGTGACGCACATCTTTATTATACAACTAAAAAATAATGGATGTACATAAACGAAAAAAGCTGGAACATTGATGTTCCAGCTCACTGCATTAACTTATTATTATAGCCAGCTACCGGTAAACTGATGAATGCCATGTGTATTGGGCGTCGCATCCACTTCACGTGTCCAATAATCTTTGGGCGAAAAATATTCACGTGGAAAAATAGTGCAATTTTCTATTTCTTGTCGCGTATTGTTGGGTTTCAGTCCTCTTTCGATCATTATCTCAGTGATTCGATCGACATTTGTTTTATCATCCCGTGTACCATCAGGCAAAATAAACTCTCTATTTTCATAATCTTTGTACAGCTCTTCAATAAATGGATGATGAGCTTCCGCCCCTATAATACCTGTTGATATTTCCGTTTCGATTTCAAAGCTGAAAAAGGCAGGGAATTTACGGAATTTATCTATCGGTTTTATCAGTTCCATATCGGTATCACAATACACTCCACCATATTCTTTGAGTGCATAGAGACGGGCAACATCCGAAACAAATGCATAGTCTTCTCTTTCGTAAGCTTGTTCGGCGTACTTTCCATGCTCTTTGGGAGTGAAGTTCGATTCGTCCCATCTCATAATCTCCCAATCAGGACAATACTTTTTCCAACTTGCTAAACATTTTTTTTCAAGCGGTCCAAATTCCTTTCCTCCGAACCAGGCATAATGAATAATCTTAGGTATCATAATCATCTCTCCTCCTAAATACTTATGTATATTTTAACAAACTACTAGTAAAAAAATCGATTATTAACACTTGAACCAGTCAATAAGCATTTTCTTAAAGGGACCCACCTATGCATGTTAAACTAATTAATAACAAGAGTACTGTTAAATTTTAGGGAGTGGACGTAAATGTATTTCAAATCTTTTTTTGATAAACAACTAGCTCAAATGGCTTACCTAGTAGGCTGTCAGCAAACAGGTGAAGCTATAATCATCGATCCGCTGCGTGATATTGAAGACTATGTAAAAGTAGCCGAAGCGGAAGGATTTACCATTACTAAAGGTGCAGAAACACATATCCATGCTGATTTTGCTTCGGGATTGCGTGATGTCAACAGAAAATTAAATGCAAAACTATATGTCTCCGATATGGGAAATGCTGACTGGAAATATCAGAATATGCCTGATGACACAGTATACCTCAGAGAAGGAGAGTCGATTGAAGTCGGTAATATTATGCTGGAAGTCTTATATACCCCTGGACATACACCAGAAAGCATCTCTTTCATGTTGACAGATAAAGGCGGAGGATCTTCTGTTCCTATGGGCATCTTCTCCGGAGATTTCTTGTTTGTTGGAGATGTCGGTCGTCCGGACTTGCTCGAGGCCGCCGCGCAGATGGAAGGCACCACCGATTCCGGCGCAAAAGATATGTATCATTCCGTACAGAAAGCCAAAGAGCTTCCCGATTATTTGCAAGTCTGGCCGGGGCACGGCGCCGGGAGTGCCTGTGGTAAATCATTAGGGGCTGTCCCGATGAGCACGCTTGGATATGAAAAAGAGAATAACTGGGCTTTTCAGTTCAACGATGAAGAAGCCTTTAAAAAGGAACTTGTAACGGAACAGCCAGAGCCACCCCATTACTTTGCAGAGATGAAAAAAATAAATAAAATCGATATTCCAAGAGCTTCGGATACCCGGGTGTATCCCATCAGTTCAACTGGATTTACAGAACTGGTCATCGACTTACGGCCTAAAGAAGTTTATCAGGCAAACCATACGTCTGGCACACTCAATATTCCGATGAATGATAATTTCCTGAGCTATGCGGGATGGTTCCTGGATTACGAAAAGGAATTGACACTTATCGGTTCCAAAGAAGATGCAGACGAAGCAAGTAGCCAGCTTTTACTCATAGGCTACGATAAAGTCAAGGGATATGCTAGTCCGGATAACCTTGATAACTTGACTGTCTCTCTTAATATTGAAGCAGCTGAATTTGTAGCATTATATCGGAAAAATAAAAACAGCTTAAATATTCTAGATGTACGTAATAAATCAGAATGGACCGAGGGACATCTAGAAGGAGCAAAACGTGTTCTAATGGGCGATCTCTTGAAAGAAGACATTCCTTTTGCTGAAAACGACCCTCTTTTTGTCCACTGTGAATCCGGTGTGCGTTCAAGCATCGCCTTGAGCGCGCTAGAAAAGAGAGGCTTCACTCATGTCGTCAATATCAAAGGCGGGTATGGTGAAATAGAAGAAATCATGAACGATTAAATGACTCGAATAAACTAAAGGACGTATCCGGATAGTTTGGATACGTCCTTTAGTTTATTCGTCTTGTTTCAAAAAAAATAAACGGCGCTCCCAATCTTTACCGGATTTCCTATCAGGACATGCCTCCAGCTGAAATAACTTTTTAGATCTATTCGTTGAAAAAGTATCTTTAGTGCTGGAACAAGCGCATCTGTTTTTCATATGAAGATTCCAGTACATCGGTCTGCTATCTCTCTTTTTGACTATAGAATATTCCCGCTCTTCCCGGAAAGCCCTTGCTTGTTTTCAATTTACACCGTAAGATTAAATTAAAATCACATGAAGGAGCGGTTGATTTGGACTCCATTTTTGAACTATTCAAACATAAAATTGAAAATAACGAGAAACTGACCCCTAAGATGCAGGATATCTTGGAAGCTAGCTTGCTGCTGTTCGCCGAAAAAGGCTACTCAAACACCTCCACTAAAGATATCGCACGCTCAGCAAACGTAGCAGAAGGAACCATCTTCAAACATTTCGGTTCAAAAGAGAACTTGCTTTACGCGAGTATTCTACCGTTTCTCAGCCAATCACTTGAAGACTTGATCCCAACAGATTCACAACATAACATGGCTAAGCTTAACAGTTTGTCCCTATCTGATTTTCTTCACCAAGTTCTACCAGAACGAATAGATTTTGCTGGAAAAAATCTAAAAATCTGGAAAATATTCCTGACAGAATATCTCTATCAAGAATCGATGCGCGATAACTTGATCACGTTGATTCCAAAAGCATTACTCGACGAGATCAATCAAATTTTAAATCTCTTTAAAAGAAAAAAAGAAATCATAGATTGGCCAAACGAAGAAATCATGCGTCTCATCATCAGCCTCATTGCTGGATACATTATTGCCAAATCAATGGGTTTTTCCACCAACGCCGAGTCTAAGACTGAAACCAACCACCTCATTCTTTTTCTTGAAAAAGGACTTCATCCTTAATTTAACCTTGACAGAATACTCAATGAAGGTATATAATCCATTCATGAGTTAAAAGTGAGTGATTACTCACTTACTATTGAAGGAGGAACAGTTTTATGCCGTTTTTAGAAGTGAATAACTTAAACAAGTATTACCCTATTACCGATAAAGATCGTTTTCATGCATTGAAAGACGTACAATTATCTTTTGACAAGGGAGAATTAGTGTCCATCATTGGCGAGTCAGGTAGTGGCAAATCTACACTGATGAACGTGTTGGGCGGTCTTGACTTGAAATTCGAAGGTGAAATTATTGTAGATGGAGAAAACCTCGGCCACTTCAAGGAACAAGAAATGGTCGATTTTCATAAAGAAAAGGTCGGCTTCATTTTCCAAAGTTTCAATCTCGTCTCTCATCTATCCGTACTAGATAACGTTACCTTAGCAATGACCCTATCTAATGTTGATGCAAAAACTAGAAAAGAAAGAGCCCGAGAAGTCCTAGAACATTTGGGATTGAAAGATCACTACAATAAGAAACCAAGTCAACTATCGGGGGGTCAAAAACAACGTGTGGCTATTGCACGGGCGCTCGTAAATGATCCAGATATCATCATCGCAGATGAACCGACCGGTGCCCTCGATTCCCAGACATCCGATCAAGTACTGGATATTATTCAGGAGATTGCAAAAAACGGCAAACTGGTCATTATGGTTACCCATTCAGAGAGTGTGGCTTCACGCTCCAGTCGAGTGGTTACAATCGATGATGGAAAAATCGTCAATGACGAAAAACGCGAATCTATACATGACCACGACAATGCTTTTCAAATAAAGAAACGGCAGGAAAATAAAAACCTTAGTTTTTTTGCAGCCATTCGAATGGCCTTATTGAACATGAAAGAAAAACTAGGGCGAAATATCCTGATTTCGTTGGGCGGCAGCATTGGTATCATGAGCGTTATCCTGATGCTTGCGCTGGGTAATGGCGTAAATGATTATTTAACGGATACCATGAATGAAAATGTCAATCCTATGATCAGTGAGGCCCGAATGACTGAAGACATGCAGGAAGAGACTGATGAAGAAATTGATACAGAGGTTCCCACAGAACAACCAGATGAAAAAAGTGGGAAAGGTGGGAATCTAGTCACAAATAATCCGGCTGTTCAATTATCGAAAAATATTCCTTTTGAAGAATCGAATATCGACCAGCTTGAGGTGATCCCCCATGTTGAAGACATAGAGCTGGCCTATACTTCCTTCTCAATGGGAAGTGACACAGTCGTCTATGAGGATGAAACGCATCCATTCATGAACTTTGGTACCATTTCAGCAAACATGACCGATTCCAATATTCTGCATGGAACCTTCCCGGAAAACGGTGAAGTTCTCATTACAGAAGAGATGGCCGGGAACATGACTGCTACTGCTGAAGACATGATAGGAGAAGTAGTTGAAGTGAAACTGTCGGTAAACGGAGACGCTTTAACCGGGGATTATGCTGTCAGCGGCATTTACACTCCCGGGAATGCCATCGGACCGGCCAGCGCTTTTGATTCCGTCTATATGACTATGGATACATTATCTGACATGAACGAGGAGAATGGATTGACCGTCGAACCTAACGTGGCCTATCTTCTCGCCGATGAAGCTGACAATTCGCAGGCTATCAAAGATGAGCTCAGTCTACTTGGCTATGGAGGTTCGTCTACCGATACTCTGGCAGCTACCTTCACACAAATGCTGGATATCTTCACCTATATTTTATCAGGTGTCGCGGGTATCTCCCTATTCGTTTCAGCTATCATGATTTTAACGGTACTTTATATCAGCGTAGTTGAACGGACACAAGAGATTGGTGTGATCAAAGCCATCGGTGGCCGGAATAAAGATATCCGTCGCATTTTCGTTTCCGAATCCTTCCTTATTGGCTTGTTCAGTGGTTTGTTAGGCGTCGGAATTGCTTCCTTTATCTCGCTAGTCGGGAATATTGCTGTTGAGAGCCTATTCGGAACGACTATCTTACACATGACTCCAGTTTATGCCTTGTTTGGTATCCTGGCCAGCATCATCATTAGTGTGATTGCCGGTGTTTTCCCAGCGAACAAAGCTGCGAGATTGGATCCAATTGAAGCTCTCCGTCGTGATTGATTCACCTAAACAGAAGAAATCATGCAAGACTAAATAGCTGTAAATAAATCGAAGGACGTGCCCATATTATTTGGGTGCGTCCTTCGTTTTATTCTCGTCTGATTTCAACGGTTGAATTTTTTTATTGTACACGTACCGCATGGCATAGATTGTAAAGATGACCGTAACTCCTTCAGATATCAGTTTCGACCACCATACCATAGTGACATTTCCCGTTAAGGACAGCATATAAGCAACTGGAACGAGGACGACCAGCTGACGGATGACTTGAATCCATAAACTGAGCACCGCTTTTCCTAGTGACTGGAAAACAGTCCCGAGCATGATGCTTATCCCGGCAAAAGCAAAGCTTAAACTGATGATCCTCAAGGCAGGTACACCGATTTCCATCATTTCTTCTGAGGCGTTAAATAAATTCAGGAATTGTACCGCAAACAACTGAAATAAAAGTGTTCCTGTGAGCATAATGATCAAGCCATATATCAGTGATACTTTAATCGCCTGAATCACTCTTTCCTTATTCTTTGCTCCGTAATTATACGAGACGATCGGGATCATTCCGTTGTTCAGACCGAAGACTGGCATGAAAGCAAAGCCCTGAAGCTTGATATACACCCCATAAACAGCTATGGCTGTGGGGGTAAACTGCAACAAGATGTTATTGAAAATCAAGGTCACCAGCGATGTGATGGACGTCATCACCATTGAAGGAATACCTACAGAATAAATACGTTTCATGACTTCAAAATCCGGTTTATTTCCAAAGAAGTGCATGTCTAAATCATCATTGACTTTCGCATTAATGATGATTGCCAGAATGGCCGAAGTTATTTGTGCGATAACGGTAGCGATGGCAGCACCGTATACACCCAGAGCAGGGATGCCAAACCAGCCAAAGATCAGAATCGGATCCAAAATAATATTCAGTATGGCCCCTGTGCCCTGCGTTATCATCGTGTAAAATGTGCGTCCGGTAGCCTGCAGGATGCGTTCATATGTGAATTGCATAAACTTTCCAACGGAAAGCGTTGTGATCAGCACAGTATATTCCATGCCGTACCTTATGATTTCAGCGTTATCCGTCTGCAGCTCAAAAAATGGTCTCACAAACAACGACCCAAAGACGAGAAACAAACCATAATGAAACAGAGTTAAGAAGACACCGTTATTGGCTGCTGCGCTAGCCAGCTTCCGGTTCCCCTCACCTAACCGCTTGGATAGCTCTGCATTCATTCCGACTCCTGTTCCAATACCGATCGCCACCATGAGCATTTGGATCGGAAAAACAAGCGACAGAGCCGCCAACGCTTCTTCGCTGATCTGGGCCACAAACATACTGTCGACCACGTTATAGAGAGATTGGATGAACATCGAAATCATCATAGGAACTGAAAGCGTCAGGATCAACTTGTTCATTGGCATCGTGCCTAATTTTTCGGAATTCATATTTTTCATATCTGTCTCTCCTATTTACATGTATAATCAATAGTAGCTATTCCAGTATACAAAAGAGCAATAGGAAAATGAAGTGAATCAGCTCAATTCGAAAACGAAAAAATTATACTATTTTTAACTTTTTACCTTGGACTCTTTCTGGTAAACTGTGCTCAGAACAGAAAGGTATGAAAAAAATGAAACTGTTAAGTAAATTGATTTCTCTGCTATTGGCCATCACTATCGGTTTCTGGCTAGGCGTAAGCGGCCTTTTAAACGGAACACGCTTAGGAGGTTGGATGAATACCGCCGTCGACTATATGCCCACTCAAACGGAACTATCGCAGTTAAGGTCTTCTTTTGATTCCCTGCCCATCATCGGTGAATCCTCCTTGACTGACGACCAGGAGAGTCCTGCAGCTGACAATACCATCATAGAGACAAATGAACACGCAGAAGTCGATTACGACAAGGTTGAACAAACGATTATTTCTTTAGTAAATGAACTGAGACAGGAACTGAACCTCAATACGGTTGCATCCAATGACATGCTCAAAGCAGCAGCCATTATCCGTGCCAAAGAGACGGAAGAATCTTTTTCCCATACACGGCCTGATGGCACGGATCCCTTTACCGTCTTTGAAGAAGAAGGCATTAGTTACCCTTACCGAATCGTCGGGGAGAACTTGGGGATGGCAACCTATTACATGAGCGAAGAAGAAATGGCTGAACTGCTCTTTGATGGTTGGGTCGAGAGTGAAGGTCATTATGAGAACATGGTCAAACCGGAATACGAGGAAATCGGTGTAGGCGTCCACTATGATGGTGAATTCTTATATGCTACCCAACTTTTCGGGACCCCATTATAAAAGAACGATAATACAAATTAAGAATCTGAGCCAGCGCTCAGATTCTTTTTAGTTTTTGTAGTACTAAACTTTGACACAAATGTCTAATAGATCATATTCAGAAGCTGCTTATCGATTAAATCGAGATGAATATTTAGGAGGAAAGAATCTGATCTGCTGGATTTTCCCTAGAGTCTTTTATCACATACTGAACTGATTTTATTTATCTTTTGCAATGTTGAGCGCTCTGAGACGGGATGTCTTCTTATATTGGTGTTCCTGCATTTTTTTAAGAATTTCACTCAAGAAAGCCACCCCATCTGTGAGGTAATCACCTTTATTTAACATAACACACTCTGCTCTGTCTCCTTCAGCGGCATCAGTCACTTCAGCCCGAGTCGGAATACCGCTTGATATCATATTGTCCAACACTTCCGTACCCCAGACAACAGGAATATCTGCTGCTTCACAAATCCACATAATCTCCTGCTGCAATTCTGCTAATCGACTGTACCCGATTTCCACCGCTAAGTCTCCACGGGCAATCATGACGCTAAACGGATTTTTTCCAGCAGCCGTCATAATAATGGCAGGTAAATTTTCTACAGCCTGAATTGTTTCGATTTTAGCCATCAATGGAATCTCAGTAGCACGTTTAATATCAGTTTGACTGATCAACTCCGTCTGAACTTTCTTAATATCCTCTGCATCTTTGACAAAAGACAATCCCATAATATCCGCATACTCAATGGCAAATCCCATGTCTTTTTTATCCTGTTCGGTCAGCATCTCCAAATCAAATTGGCTCTTGGGGAAATTCAATCCTTTTTCTGCTTTAATACGTACACTCTTCCCAGTACGGGTCTTTTTCACTCTCAGGACTGACCCACCGTCAGTTACTTCTTCTACTTCCGATTCAATCGTTCCGTCATCGTACAAGACCTGATCGCCTACTTCAAGGGTTTTGAATATCTCTGAAATACTACAGCCTGCCGTTACTTTTGTTTCGTTTTTATGGGGCAAATCTTCCCAGTTTTTCGCAAGATACCACTTATCCCCAGGTTTCACTTTTGGCTTTTTTAACGTCGTAAAAACCCATCCCGTTCTAATTTTGGGACCTGCAATATCCATTAAAACTTTCACATCAGCCTGTTCATTTTCAGCTATCTTTCTGATACGACCGACCATTTCCTTCCATATTTCCGCATCATCATGGGCGCAGTTAATCCGTGCCACATTCATGCCGTTTCGAATAAGGAGTTGAATCAACTGGTCATCTTTTGCCGCTTCAGAAGGCATCGTAACCATGATACGTGTGTGCCTGCTTTCGGGTTTATTTCCGAATAGTTGACGGGTATTTTTTGTCAACTGTTCCTGACCAGCGATAAACGATTCATAAGAAGGATACGACCACTCACTTTCTTTGCCCGCTATAATCGAAAGACTCGTTAATACTGCATCCAAATTATTCAGTGTCCGGGACTCTAATCGGCCCAGCGATGACAATCCCAAAGGTGTCAGTTCCATTTGAATATTCCGAATATCCCGTCTCCTTAACGCCAGATAATAAGCTAAATCCCTGGCACTTAATAGAAACTCTTTGCGGTCAATGTCTTTTTCCCATTTCTGAAATAATTCTGTACCTTCCTGATATACAGCTTCTCTTAGCTGAGAAACTTGTTCTAGCAAACTGTTTAAATTTTTGGCTGAATCTTTAGCCATCATTTCATCTCTTTTCTATTCAGATAACGTTACCCTGTATGATTTAATTATACTGAAATTTCAATCTATCTCACGGAATAGCTCTTTTTCGCGAGAAGCAAAAAAGAGTATTTCCAAAGAAACACTCTTTTCTTGTTCTTGCTTAGTCTTTCTGTCCCAAGATTTTTTGAGCATGTTCAATAAATGTTTTCAATACTTTGATGCGCGCATACTCCTTCTGCTGCCCTTCTACGATGATCCATGGGGCGTGTTCCGTATTCGTACGAACCAGCATTTCATTCATCGCCTCTATGTGATCATCCCACTTTTCACGGTTACGCCAATCTTCATCTGTGAGTTTATAAATCTTGTCCGGTTCAGTTTCGCGATCTTTAAACCGGGCAAGTTGTTCGTCTTTATCGATGTAAATAAAGAACTTCAGGACAAGAGTGCCAAAATTATGAAGGTGTTCCTCCATTTGATTGATTTCAGCGTAAGCGCGGTCCCATTCTTCCATTTCTGCCAGTCCTTCGACTCGCTCGACCATGACTCGGCCATACCAGCTGCGGTCAAATATTTTCATCTCTCCCATTTTCGGAAAGTTTTTATAAAAACGCCACAAATAGTGATGATCTCGTTCCAATTCTGAGGGCGCCGAGGTCGTGACCACTTCATATCCCCGCGGATCCATTTCTCGAGTCAGGCGCTTAATGGCACCGCCTTTACCAGCCGCATCGACACCTTCAAACACCAGTACGGTGGGTATCCCTTTGGTATACAATTGAAAAGCCAATTCCCGGGCTTCAAGCTGCAACTCGTCTTTTAATTCATCGTATTCCTCATCAGCCAGTTTCAACCCCAGATCTAATTCAGCTAGTGGTTTTTCTTGTGGTAAGTAATCTCTTAATTCTTTTCTTGATCCGCCCTTTTGCATACCCATGATCCGGTCGATGCCCTGATGAATTAAATCATTCGTCATCCCCAGCACTTTATCAGAGGCATCTTTTTTATCTTCAGAGGAAACCACATGCCACTTGCTGAAAGTAAAGTCAGATTTCGCTAATATATTGTCAAAATGTTCAAGATATTCATCATAATGGTCATATTGATCTTCATCACGTTCACTGATCATAAAAGAGCGGTATTCATCATCTTTCAACTCATCGATTCTTTTCTGCTGTGTTTTCTCTTTCTGATGGAGAAAAAATTTAATGATAATGGTTTTATCATCTAATAATTGTTTCTCGATCGAACTGATATCTTTAATGTCTTTTTCTAATTCTTCGCCATCTATAGATAAATTATTGAAGAGTTTAAAATAAAAACTGCGGTCATAAATAGCAAAATCCCCATACCCAGGGATTTTATTCCAGAAACGCCATAAAAAAGGTCTGCTGCGTTCTTCTTCCGTAGGGTTTTCAAACACGCTCACTTTAAAATGCTTCGGATCCAATTCTTTCACTAGATCATTAATAACGTAACCCTTGCCGGATGATTCCCAACCATCTACAATGATTAAAACTGGAATATTTAAATTACCTATTAATCGTTGGGCACGTGACAGACGTTCGCCTAATTCTTTGGTTTTAAATGAACTATATGGATTTTCAAAATCATCAAAGTCATAATCTTTTAACATGGTAATGCCTCCTCATATTGCTTGAATCAAAATGCCTACTTATTTTTATTGAAAGAATAGCTAAGACGGAAACAATTCCATTATCGAGCCTCTCTTGACCGGTATCCCTTTAATAGAGATCTGGCCGACGATCAGCATAGATAGCTATATCCTGTCGGACTTTCTTTATACTATCCAAGTTTAAATCAGACCATAACAGCATCTCTTCTTCTCTGGCTGAAGCTAGGTATTCTCCTAAAGGATTGAATATGGTTGAATGACCGCAGAATTTCAATTTATCTGTTTCCCCTATACTGTTGACACCCACGACAAAGAATTGATTTTCGATTGCCCGTGCACGAAGCAGGGTCTCCCAGACATGGACACGCGGATGCGGCCATGCAGCCGGTACAAACAAAACCTGGATATCTTCCAGTGCCATCCGCCTGATCCATTCTACAAAGCGTAAATCATAGCAGGTAGCTACCCCTACTTTTACACCATCAAGTTCAAATATCCCCAGTTGATTACCCGCTGTAAAAATCTGATGTTCGTTCGAAGGCGAAAACAGATGAACTTTATTGTACGTATGCACGAGCTCGCCTTCTCGGTTGAATGTATAGCTCGTATTATAGTACTCTCCTTTAGAAGATGTGGCTACCGAACCACCGACTATATTCACATGGTACATTTTTGCTAAATTACCCAGAAAATCTTTCGTTTCTTTGCCGTCTTTATCCGCATATTCTTCTAAGTTATCTGGGAAAAAAGAAACGTTCCACATTTCAGGCAGAACGAACACATCTGGTTTATTTCTTTCCACGGCTGTCTTGATCAGTTCAGTTATTTTATTCTGATTCTTCTTCTCATTCTTATAAATCAAATCGACTTGCAGCGCGCAGACTAACATACTATCACCCCTCGAATTCTATTCTTGCATTCAGTTTATCAATAATAGAAGCAGTAAGCCACAAGTTGACTTCTTCTTAATTCTTGTTTATCATTAAATTAATTTACATATATATATCTTAAAAAGAAGGATGTGAAGATGAAAGTGAAAAAAAGAAATGATAATAAAAAGTTTTTATTTTTCTTCCTTGGTTTTGTCATTGGGTACCCTATCATCGATGGTATTCTCCTTTATTTAGGTTTTGACGCATCTGCTCTCCTCGTTTCCGTACTTGAGTCGCTCTTTGGCTAAACTGGATACATAAAAAACGCCCTGACTACTCACATAGAGTAGCCAGGGCGTTTCGTCTTTAATAGTTATTGAAAAGAAGTGTTCGTTTGATTACATCATACCGCCCATGCCGTTTGGATCCATTCCGCCGGCCGGTCCATTTTTTTCAGGGAATTCTGCAACAGCTGCTTCCGTTGTAAGAATCAGAGCTGATACAGATGCAGCATTTTGAAGAGCTGAACGGGCTACTTTGGTTGGATCGATGATACCTGCTTCGACCATGTTGACCATTTCTCCTGTTGCAGCATTGAAGCCAATACCTGGTTCAACGTGTTTCAAACGTTCAACGATAACACTGCCGTCTAGTCCGGCATTTTGCGCGATTTGACGAACAGGTTCTTCAAGTGCACGTAAGACGATTTTCACACCTGTCGCTACATCGCCTTCTGCTTCGATTTCTTCCAATTTACTCAAGATATTGATGTATGCTGTTCCACCACCGGCAATAACGCCTTCTTCAACGGCTGCACGAGCGGCATTCAATGCATCTTCAATGCGTAATTTACGTTCTTTGATTTCTGTTTCGGTAGCTGCCCCGACTCTGATTACAGCCACACCGCCAGCTAGTTTAGCAATACGTTCTTGCAGTTTTTCACGGTCAAATTCTGAATTTGTCTCTTCAGCTTGAGCGCGCAACATGTTCACACGTTGTTCAATAGCCGTTTTATCGCCAGTGCCCTCAACAATAGTGGTGTCATCTTTAGTCACAACAACTTTACCGGCTGTACCTAATTGATCGATGGTCATGTCTTTTAAGTCTAAGCCTAACTCACTGGTAATGACGGTCCCGTTTGTCAAGGTCGCGATATCTTCCAGCATACCTTTACGGCGATCGCCAAATCCTGGTGCTTTAACAGCAACTACATTTAAGGTGCCGCGAATTTTATTCAATACCAATGTAGGTAATGCTTCTCCGTCAATGTCATCAGCAATGATCAGTAATGGACGATTTTGCTGCATAATATTTTCGAGTACAGGTAAAATCTCCGAAACAGATGAAATTTTCTTATCTGTAATTAAAATATATGGATTGTCTAAGCTAGCTTCCATTTTTTCGTTATCCGTTACCATGTATTGAGATAAGTAACCACGATCAAACTGCATCCCTTCAACAACATCTAATTCCGTTTCAATTCCTTGAGATTCTTCAATAGTAATAACACCGTCGCTACCGACTTTTTCCATAGCATCAGCAAGTAAAAGACCAATTTCTTCATCTCCTGAAGAAATCGCAGCTATTTGAGCAATCGATTCCTTATCATCAACCTGAGTTGAGATCTCGCGAAGTGATTCTACGGCTTTTTTCGTTGCTATTTCAATTCCTCGGCGGATACCGACCGGGTTGGCGCCAGCTGTTACATTTTTCATGCCTTCGTTAACGATCGCTTGGGCCAATACAGTTGCTGTCGTTGTTCCGTCACCGGCAATGTCATTTGTCTTGCTTGCGACTTCAACTACCAATTGTGCACCCATGTTTTCAAATTTATCTTCTAATTCGATTTCTTTTGCAATGGTAACGCCATCGTTAGTGATTTGAGGTGCACCAAAAGCTTTATCTAAAATAACATTTCTACCTTTTGGACCTAAGGTAACTTTAACAGTATTTGCTAATTTATCTACACCACGCAGCATTGCTGCACGCGCATCTTCAGAAAATTTAATATCTTTAGCCATGTTTGTATTCTCTCCTTCATCGATTGTATTTAAATCAAACTGTATATTTTATGGGATTATTCAACGATAGCAATAATATCTGTATCTTTAACAACCAAATACTCCGTACCTTGAAATTTGATTTCAGAACCTGAATATTTTTCGAAAACAACTTCGTCTCCAACTGAAACAGCTACTTTAGCGTAGTTTCCGTTATCGAGTAATTTCCCTTCACCGACAGCAATAACTTCAGCTGTCTGAGGTTTTTCCTTAGCCGAATCTGGTAATACTAACCCGCTGGTTGTTTTTTCTTCTTTTTTCACTTTCAAAAGCACACGATTTCCTAATGGTTTTAACATAATGTGATCCCTCCATCATTTTGATGTTTATTTTTTAGAGTTTCACTATATCATAGTGAAGGTGTGAGTTTTAGCACTCTCTTCGGTCGAGTGCTAACTCCACTTCTTAGTATATTCAAAAGTGCGGAGTCATGCAAGCCCTATCTTCTAAAAATCTTCATTTTTCCCTTTGTGGAAACACGTCTCAATTTGTGTTAAATTGGTAGTATTGTAGAAACCAACTAAAAGGATGACTTTAATGAACCAAGCCCTATCAAATAAAAAAGCTGCCATACGTATCATCATACTTTTTGTGCTAGTTCAACTCTTATCAGGAATCATTCCGCTATTCCTGCCTGAAACTTTCGGCCCCGTAGCATTTTTGATGCCGTCACTTATCCTCTTTACTTTGGGTGCTGTAGGCATGATCGGTATTGAAAAGAAATATGCGATGACTTTTTCTTTTGAAGAATCTTTTTCAAAACAAAAAAAAGATATATTGATCTGGGGAATCATCGGGATTTTCATCGCGCTCTTTGCCCAAAATTTAGCTAGTATTATCGAAGTTAGATTTCTAGGTTCTCCAATGGAATCACAAAATACTCAAATGCTGGTAGAAGTGGTGAGAAACTATCCTATCTTCATATTGCTTATCGGTTTAGCCGGTCCGGTCATGGAAGAATTCGTCTTCCGAAAAGCCATATTCGGCATGCTGGTCGATAGAACAGGCGGCGTTGGTGCTGCGGTCATCAGCTCTTTAATCTTTGCCTTCATTCATTTCGATGGCTTGCTTCTCGTGTATTCATCAATGGGACTTGTCTTTTCCTGGCTTTATTTTAAAACAAAAAACATCTGGACACCGATTATCGCTCATTGTCTGATGAACACTCTGGCTGTTTTAGCTAATTTATATCTACTCTAATTATTCATAAACTGCTCATTAAGAAAGGATTTACTATGACAGAAAAACAACTTAGATTTCAGATCGTCTTTAAATTTCTCTTTTTTGCTCTCTTCCTTTTCTTTACCATTGATTCAGTATCTTCGAATGGCTGGGGATTCTTTTCATATCTCTTCGCCATCTTTGCTACTAAAGATTTTGTCAATGGTATCCATCTATCCAATGCTTACTATCGCATCAAGAAGAGTCAAAAATAAAAAAAACGGGCAACCTTTTAAATGGTTGCCCGTTTTTTATTTATTTACTTAAATGATAAAATCATTCATCTCTTCATCGTTCTCGCCCGATTTTTCTGTATCCTGATCCTGGTAATAATTGATGAAATAAATAAGTGTTTGTAACTCATTGGTTAAATCAACATTGTGGACACGAACATGCTTAGGCACCGTCATACGAATCGGTGTGAAATTCATGATCCCTTTTACGCCGCCTTCGACTAGTTTATCAGCCATTTCTTGTGCGATTTCTGAAGGTACGGTTAGAATAGCCACATCGATTTGCTGCAAGTCAAGCTGTTCCACCATATCATCGATCGAGTAAATAGGCACACCTTGATGAATCGTACCGATTAGCTCATCCTTAACATCAAAACCGGCACTTATCCGAATGTTATTATTACGACGGAAATTATAATTCAATAACGCTTGTCCTAAATTACCGACCCCAATCAGAGCTACATTCGTTAGTCTATCCTGATTTAAGGTTTTGCTAAAGAAATTCATTAACTCTTCAACATCATAACCGTACCCTCTTTTTCCCAAGGCACCAAAGTAAGAAAAATCACGGCGTATCGTTGCACTGTCAACTTTAACTGCTTCACTCAACTTGGCAGACGATATGCGTTCTTTTCCCGCTTCATATAAAAACCTTAAATAACGATAGTATAAAGGTAAGCGTCTAGCTGTTGCTTTAGGTATTTTTTTTTCGGCCATAATTTATTCTCCTCATCCACTTTAAAAATTAACTTTAGTTTTATTATAATTTACTTCAATCATCATCTTTGTGCATTCACAAACTTTTAAATTTCTATCAACTCATATTATAGCATTAATCCTCTCAAATAAAAGCAAAACGACCTGATCAATGAGAATCATTCTGATTATGATTGAATAAATACATTGTACACGTTTGAACGTTAGTGTAATTAGTGAGCAAGCACACATGATAATAGCACACGCTTAATTGAGAACGCCATTCACAAGATCCCCCAATAAATAGCTACTCTGATATTGTTATCTATCATATGTGTGCTAAACTGTAAGGGATAACTAAACGGTAATATTTAAGAAAATGAGGATACAAAAATGATACTATTACAAACTGAAAAGATTTCGCGCTATTTTGGCGCCGAAAAACTATTTGATAACGTGACTATCGAAATCAAAGACAATGCGCGCATTGGTCTCGTAGGTAGAAATGGCGCTGGAAAAACAACATTACTGGAAATATTAGCTGGGAGAGAAGAACCTGATTCCGGAAATGTTCATAAAAAGAAAGAAATCACCATCGGTTATCTTGACCAATATACCGGTTTAGATTCCTCTTTAAGTATTTGGGATGAAATGATGAAAATCGCTGAACCCCTTTTAGCAATTGAAAGAGACATGCGGGAGATCGAAAAAAAATTAAGTGATCCGGCATTGGATAAATCGGGTACCGAGTATAATGAGTTGCTCAGCCGATACGATACTTTGCAGCTCACTTTCCATGAAAAAAATGGTTACGGTATTGAAAGTGAGATCCGTTCAGTGTTACACGGCTTCAGGTTTTACGAGGCAGATTACGATACACCGATCCAGAATTTATCCGGAGGTCAAAAAACACGACTGGCTCTAGCTCAGTTACTTTTAGAGAAAAAGGATCTGCTCATCCTGGATGAACCGACGAACCATCTGGATATTGAAACGCTGGCATGGCTAGAAACCTATTTGCAAAACTATTCCAAAGCTCTTTTAATCGTTTCTCATGATCGCTATTTTTTAGACAAAGTCATTAATGAAGTTTACGAAGTAAGCAGAGGTTCAGTTGAGTATTTCCCTGGCAATTACTCAAATTACTTGAAATTAAAAGCTGAAAAAATCAGACGCGAGTGGAAAGTCTTTGAAAAACAACAGAAGAAGATAGCCAAACTTGAAGATTTTGTTGATAAAAACATCGTTCGTGCTTCTACAACCAAACGCGCCCAGGCACGTCGCAAGCAACTTGAAAAAATGGATACTATTAACAAACCTCAAAACGACGAAAAAAGTGCGAATTTCGGATTTCAGACGGAAAGAGAGTCAGGACAAATCGTCTTGCAGACAGAAGACCTTTCCATCGGTTACGAAGATACCGCACTTTCCAGTCACATTGATTTAGATATCAGAAAAGAAGAATCGATCGCCATCGTCGGTCCCAATGGCGTTGGGAAAACAACTTTGCTTAAAACCATTAATCAAATGATTCCTCCACTAAACGGCACAATTAATTACGGCGCGAAAGTAGAGTTAGGTTATTACGATCAAGAACAAAACCTTTTGAATGACAAGAAAACCGTTTTGGACGAGATCTGGGACGATCATCCTAATCTGCCTGAACAACATATACGCACTTTACTGGGTTCTTTCCTATTCAGCGGAGATGATGTTGGAAAATCGATTGCTTCGTTAAGCGGTGGAGAAAAAGCACGTGTTGCCTTAGCCAAGCTCTCTTTGGAAAAGAACAACTTATTGCTTTTAGATGAACCGACCAACCACTTGGACATCGATTCCAAAGAAGTTCTCGAAAATGCCCTCATTGACTATCCAGGTACTCTTCTATTCGTTTCTCATGATCGTTATTTCATTAACCGGTTAGCCACAAGAGTCATTGAGTTAAATGAGAAGGGTGCCGATGTCTATTTGGGAGACTATGATTATTATATCCAGAAAAAAACAGAGCTGGAAGCCTTGAAATTACTAGAGCAAACGGAAGAAGAACAGACTGAAACAGCTCCATCCTCTGCTAAAAAAACATTTGAAAATCAAAAAGAAGTGCAGAAAAATCAGCGAAAAATCGAACGTGCTATTCAATCCATCGAAGACGAACTCGAACAACTTGAAACCCAAATCGAATCTGTTCAAGAATCGTTAAGTGATCCAAAAATATCAAATGATTTTGAAAAACTGGAAAGTTTTTCAAAGGAAAATGCGACGCTGCAATTACAACAGGACCGCTTACTCGAAGAATGGGAAGAAAAGCAATTCGCCTTAGATGATTTAACAGATGAATAAAACAAAAACCGCCAGCTGAAAAGTCACTGGTGGTTTTTTCTTGCTTTAAACAGTTAATCCGGGTCTTCCATTTAATGTATAATCCGCAAAGTTATTGTTCTTCAGTTGTATATAAGCAGCAGCCCCGATCATTGCAGCATTGTCACCACACAGTTCAAGCGGCGGAATAAGCATTTCGACTTCTGTTAATTCCTCTGAAACAGCTGTCTGTAACGCTGTCCGTAAGCCTTTATTGGCTGCTACACCGCCAGCCAGAACTAATTGATTAACCTTTTTTCCTTTAGCTGCTCGAATGGTTTTAGAGACTAACACATCGATGACAGCGGCTTGAAAACTGGCTGCTAGATCGTTGAGATGGATCTCTTCATCTTTCTGTTTAGCATTATGAACGGTATTGATAAATGAACTTTTCAATCCACTAAAACTAAAATCAAAGGTATCGTCTTTCATCATGGCCCGCGGGAAATGATAGGTATCTTTTCCTTCATGAGCCATTTGATCGATATGTTTTCCTCCCGGGTAAGGGACTCCCAAGACACGACCGATTTTATCATACGCTTCTCCAGCTGCATCATCGCGCGTCTCTCCAATTATTTCGTAAGAATCTTCTGATTCCATATAAATAAGTTCAGTATGCCCCCCACTCACAACTAGCGAAAGAATAGGAAAGGAGAGCGTGGATACCAATTGGTTGGCAAAGATGTGACCTTTGATATGATTGACGGCTATCAGTGGTAAATCATGAGCAAAAGCAATGGCTTTCGCAGCATTTACGCCAATCAGCAAAGCACCTACGAGTCCCGGACCTTCCGTGACCGCTACGGCGTCTAATTCATCATAAGTGACTGCCGCTTCCTTTAATGCATCTTCAATAATCAATGTTATTTGTTCGACATGATGACGACTGGCTATTTCGGGAACAACGCCGCCAAATCTCTGGTGACTTTTTATTTGCGAAGCGACAATATTTGATAGAATCGTATGACCGTCCTCTATCACTGCAGCACTCGTTTCATCACAACTGGTCTCTATCGCTAAAATCCGCTTCTTGTCCATGTTCTTCCTTCTCTCTACTCTTACTTTTCATTATTATTGCGTTTTCTGAGGGATGTGTATAATAATTTTCCCTTACTTCAGTAACTTCAAATTGATTTTTCAGATAAAACGATCGAGCTATTTCATTGGATTCTCTCACTTCTAAAAAAATCGTGTCTATTTTCATTGAACGACATTCTTCTTCAAATCGATTAAGCAGAAAATGAGCGACCTGTTGTTGTTGAAATTCTTTGGATACAACGATGGTAAAAACCTCTGCATCATCGAGAAACAGTTTCCCTCCAATATAACCAATAAGATGCGTTTCTATTTCAGCTACAAAAAAGACAAGATCCTCCCTTGCTAAAGTTTCCTGGTACTGTTCAACTGTCCAGGGTGAACCGAAGTTGAAAGACTGCCTTGCAATATCATAGAACCGATCATGTTTTTCCTCATTGAAATTATATCGTCTGATGCTCACGCGTTGCTCTTGAATCTTACCGATCATCCTTCATTCACCGTTTCACCGGTTTTCTGTTCAAGCACTCGTATCATTTCCAGAGCATCCTCGTGATCGTTGGCATAATACCCATGTTTAATCCGACCGTCAATAAAACCCAGAGACTGATACAAACTCTGAGCCGTCTCATTAGAGACTCTAACTTCTAACGTGACTTTTTCAATTTCTTCTGCCTGCGCAATGCGCATGATTTCTTTTAATAAGTAGGTGGCTATTCCTTTATTTTGGTAGAAAGGTACTGTAGCAACATTAGTGATATGTGCTTCATGTGCGACGAACCAGGTGCCAACAAAGGCCACTGGCCGTTCATCATCATACATGATAATGTAAAAAGCATTTTTATTGTAACGAATTTCGTGTAAAATTGCCATTCGGTTCCAGGGTGTCTGTCCCTCATAACAAAGGCGTTCAATTTTCAAAATACTATCCACGTCGTTTTCATCAGCTATTTTCACTTTTAGAAATTGCTCATCTGAAAGAGCATAAAAATGCTGGTTTAATTTGGCACGTGTTGAAATAGGCAAAAATGATTTGGTTGACGATTTAGCTACTCTTTCTGAAATCCATTCTTTAAAGTTTTTCAATCCACCCGCCCCCTTTTTCAAAGTTAGGATGTGCCTCCATCCAATTCTGCTCAGCTTCAGCTAACTTCAAATATTCCGGTTCAAACAAATGAACATTTTCCGGTTCAAGGCATCTTCCTCGTTCAGCCAATACACTGGCGCGCGGATAATGCAGACCTGAAGGTAATTCGATCAGTTTATCGCCACAATATTTTTCAAATAACTCTGTGTGCATAAGTCGATCTTCACCCAATAATTGAATAGGCCCATTTAGATGTTTCAAATACTGTCCCCATTGTTCGGCAGAAACATGTGTATCTTTTTCAATTTGAACAAGTCTATATCCCTTATATTGGTATATTCCTGTATAGATATTGCCGCGCCTGGCATCAAAAATCGGAACACAATATGAATCTGGTATCTGCGCGCCATTTGCAGCTAAAACTTCAAGACTCGAAACACCTACAAGTTCAACATTCAAACTAAAGGCTAACGCTTTTGCCACGGTGACACCTATACGAATACCCGTATACGAACCAGGACCTTTCGCCACAACGATTCTTGTTAACTCTTTAGGTTTCCAATCAGCTTCTTTCATCATCCCTTCAATAGCCGGCATCAACTGAATACTGTGATTTCTCTTAACATTTACTATGCGTTCAACGATTAAACGAGCCCCGTCCATCAGAGCAACGGACATTACTTGATTAGATGTATCTATAGCCAAAATTTTCATACTTAGACTCCTCTGGTCATCAATCTATTTAACTTGATTTTAGCATACTATGACGGCCATGAGAAACTAATCCGACACATTCCAGCCTTAATTTTTGCAATAATAAGCACCTCATCATACAATGAGCGTGAATGAAATATGAGAGAAACGAGTGGAAATAAAGAAAGTTTAAAACATAAAGCTGAAGATGCTAAAGATAGAGCAGTGGCAGAAGTCAAAGAAGACGACGGAAAAAGATAAGACTCTCTATAAACGCCACCCTTTTCAGTTTAAGGATGGCTCCCTTATTTATCATTAGAGGAGGATTCAGGTGAGTAAGATATTGATTACCGGAGCTACCGGAACGATTGGGACTAATTTAACCAGGCATTTAAAAAATGAGCATGAGTTGGTTCTTGCTGACATTGACTTTTCATCTTTTCCGGAAGAATTGAAAAAGGGTGTAGACATCATCCGGAAAGATTTAACAGAACTCAAGGCATGGAAAGGATTACTCGATGATGTGGAATATGTCATCCAACTCGCTGCAAATCCAGATCCTGATGCTAACTTTTACGATGACCTCGTTGGCTTGAATTACATCTTACCGCAAAATTTATATAAAGAAGCATTGACTGCTCCCAAGCTGAAACGTATTATTTTTGCGAGTTCTATTCATGCTAGTGATGCTTATCCTGATGACGTTCAAATAAAAACAACCGATCAAGTCCGTCCGGATGATTTGTATGGTGTATCTAAAGCATATTTGGAAGCTCTGGCCAGTTATTATGCTTTTAATAAAGATATCGAATCCATTGGTATTCGCATTGGCGATTATAAATCAGACGACTCAGAACTTGATCCAGAGAGTGATTTTCATGGTATGGCTATGTATCTCTCAGCTGGCGACATGAATCATCTTATCGACTGCTGTTTGAATGCATCCCTTGAGGAACCCTACTTACTAGTGAATGGCGTCTCAAAAAACACATTCCCGCGTTTAGATATTCATTCTGCACGTGTCAAATTAGGGTATCAGCCACAAGACAATGCTTTTGAAAAACTTGATCGGCTCTGAATCAGGATGATATGAAAAAACGTCGCCTCAAAAGAGGTGACGTTTTTTTCTGTTACGTACTTTCTCGCTCAATGAGTTTCGTAGACATGATCACTGTCTTTGTGACATCTCGTCCTTCTTCGATCCGTTCGTGAAGAAGATTGATTCCGCTAATGCCCATATCTTCTGTATAGACCTTCACTGTCGTTAAAGAAGGCGTGATATATTTAGCTGTAGAGATATCGTTAAAGCCAATGATACTGATATCTTCTGGCACTTTAACATTTTTTTCATACAGCGCTTTTAAACAGCCGATGGCAATCGCATCATTTGCCGCGATAAAAGCCGTTGGCCACTGCTCCTTTTCGATAGATTCCAGCGCCTTGAGCATGTTTTTTTTGCCATCTTCGACACGGAAAGCTCCTATAAAGAAATAGTTTTCATGATACATTTTTTTCCGTTTGAGATGCTCTCTCACTATTTTCTCTCTCGGATCGATCCAATGCCCCGTCCCGTCACTAAAAGATTCTTCCCCGCCAATAAAGCCTATCCGTTCATGACCTTTTTCAATAAGATAATCAATATTTTCACGCATCGCTTTTTTAAAATTCACAACCACACTGTCACATTCTTCTTTCGGCAGATAATCTACAAAACAAAGAGGAACATCATTGCTTTTTAGTTGCTTCACTTGTTTTTGGCTGAATTTTCCAATCGCCAGAATACCATTCAAGTCAGAATTTTCTATAAGTTCATCTTGTTTATATACACGACGGTAGGAATAACCTAATGCTTTAGCGCGTTTTTCAGCACCTAAACGGATGGACATGTAATAGACATCTTGCAGCTCTTCCGCTTCAGTATACCAGTTGATGATAGCCAATTTACCTTTTGCCTTTTTTGCTGATTTTTTTTTATTTTTATATTCCAGTTCTTCTGCGGCTTCAAAAATCCTTTTCTTCGTCTCTTCGCCGACAGATAGTGATGAATCATAGTTCAATACCCGAGAAACGGTTGAAGTGGAAACGCCTGCTTTGTTTGCAATATCCTTTAAAGTTGCCATTTCTGCTCTCCTCGTATTATAAGTTTTTTATAATTCTATAAATACAGTTATTTTCTTACTCCAAATTTATATGTCGTCTGTGACTGGAACGTCTCATCGGGTCTCAAAATGATATTCCCGAAATTCGGCTGATTGATTGCATCGGGTAACGTTTGGGTTTCCAAAGTAATACCCGCATATTGTTTAGCTGGTTCGCCATCAATTGTATAATCATCCACTTCGCCATTATGAGTGAAAACAACCACGCTGTTACGGTCTGTATAGAATTTCACTTCTCTTTTGCTTTCTGGATCAAATAATATCCCTTTAATGTCCTCATCCTCATCCAGAACAAAGGGATGGTCCAAACCCTTTAATGGTTTGATTTGAGGATGATCTGAAAGCACCGCCTCTCTAACCGGTTTAATTGTTGTAAAGTCAAAGGGTGTGCCCTTAACACTTTCTAAGTCTCCATCTGGCAAGTTCTCTTCGGCAAGGGGCACATAGTACCGACTGGCTAGCTCCAACTCATGATTTAATATCGGTTTTTTGATGTCTCCTGTTAAATTGAAATACACATGATTGGTAGGATTAAACAACGTCGTTTCGTCGGTCGTTGCTTTATAATCGATCACCCATTCATTTTCCTCAGTCAACGTATACGTGACATTGATCTGCATAGTCCCGGGAAAACCATTTTCTCCTGCCGGACTTTCATAATTGAAATTAAGTCTGCCCTCAACTTCGTTTGCTTCGATATCCCATAGCTTTGTGTCCAAGCCTTTGGATCCGCCATGCAACAGGTTGTTTCCTTCGTTAACGTCTAATTGTATTTCTTTACCACCTAAGGAATATTTACCTTTAGTAATGCGACCGGCGACACGGCCAATCGTTGCACCATAAAAAGGACGATGCCTTACAAAGTCTTCCAAGCTTTTGACGTTTAAAGTGATATTTTCTTTTTTTCCGTCCTTATCTGGTGTGACCAATTTGGTCAGAGTTGCCCCAAATGGAATCGCGCTCATGGAGACACCCTTCGAATTAGTTAATGTATATTCATGCACATCTTTACCCTCATATATTCCATAAACAGTTTTTGTCAGTTCCACAATTTTTCCTCCTAAAGTAATCCTCTATCTATCAATGTAACGTCAAATAATCAATGAAACGTCTGAAGGCCTCTTTACCTTCTTTATCACGTTTAAAGACGCCTGCATCTTTCAAGACCTGCAAAAAGATATCTCCGACCGCTTTATCAACAATTTCGTTGACATTATCTTCTGTTATATTATTCTTCTCTTTTAATTCATCAGCCCACTCTTGATGGAGATCGTCGACATGACTGTTTTTCCCAACAAGATAATCTCTGACCGTCTGCAGTTCATCTTTAAGTCGTGGCGGCAAAATAGCTAATCCCATCACTTCGATCAAGCCGATATTTTCTTTCTTGATGTGTTGAACAGGTGGATGCGGGTGGAAGATGCCGTCAGGAAACTTCTCAGATGTCCGGTTGTTACGTAAAACAAGATCGAGTTCGTACATCTCGCCTTTACGTCGGGCTATCGGTGTAACAGCATTATGCGGATCTCCATCTACTTCAGCATAAATCCCCACCGATTCATCGGAATAATTTTCCCAAATCACCATAATTTTATCAGCAGCTCTGACCACTGCCTCTTTGTCCAAACTTGTTAAGCGGATAACCGACATTGGCCATTTAATCACACTCGTCTTAACTTGTGGTAGCTCGCTTAACTCAAAGGAATCCTCTGGCTGTGCCTTTTCTAAAGGAAATGTATAACGTCCGCCCTGATAATGGTCGTGAGATAAAATAGACCCACCCACAATAGGAAGTCCGGCATTAGAACCCACAAAATAATGAGGAAATGTGGTCAGGATATCCAAGAGGTTTTTTATAGCTTGAACACCCACGTCCATCTCACGGTGAATGCGCGATAAAAAGATGGCATGTTCATTATAGTAAGCATACGGCGAATACTGGAATCCCCATTCTTCATCATTTAAATCCATTCTTACGAGCCGGTGGTTTGCTCTTCCAGGATGTGTTAAATGACCCGCATAGCCTTCATTTTCCATGCACAGTTTACACTCAGGATAATTGGATTTCGTTTGTCGAGCTAATGCAATTTCTTTAGGATCCTTTTCCGGTTTAGATAAATTAATTGTAATTTCCAGTTCACCATATTCTGTCTGGTGATTGTATTCAATATTCTTAGCTATTTCTCTTGTTTTAATATAATTATTTTGTTTACTCATTTCATAGAAATAATCTGTTGCATTTTTAGGACCTTTTTTAAATTCTTCCCAAAAAAACTGATTCACTTCAGATGGACGTGGTGTTACCAAGTCC
>NZ_JAWOBT010000008.1:0-20459 GCF_046484155.1 Alkalibacterium sp. | reverse complement strand
TTTTTCGCCGCATTTACATCACGGTCGTGGTGTGTGTCGCAGGACGGGCATGTCCATTCTCGAATGGCCAGCCCGTGTTTCCCGTCATCATGCCCGCAAGACGAACAGACCTGTGAGGTCTTGTATGGATCAACGACAATCAGTTCCTTGCCGTACTTCACGCACTTGTATTCCAGCATCCGACGGATCTCCCGCCAGGACTGAGCCGCAATACTGCGTGCCAGGTGATGATTTTTCATCAGGTTGGCGGTGCGCAAGTCTTCCAGTACAATGACATCAAAGTCCTGAACCAGTGCTGTCGTCAGCTTATGCAGGCGATCCGAACGCTGGTTCTTTTCTTTTTGAAACACTTTTGCACGCTGTTGTTTGGCCTTCTGGTAATTTTTGGCTTCAGACAAAGCAATGCCTTTCGTCTTCGCTAAACGTCCACGGCGAGCGACGCGCTGTTCCCAGTACGTTCGTTTCCCCGATAGGTGTTTATCGTATCGAATCGTAGCGACTTTATCCCCATTAGATAAAACCATTAAATCAGCCACACCCATATCGATCCCAACAGTCTGGCCTGTATGAGTGGCGAAGACTTGGCTTTCGTCTTCCACAAGCAAACTGCACGCGAATGTACCTGATGAGGTGAATGTAATGGTGGCTTTTTTGATTCTGCCGTTGATCTTTCGACCACAACGGAAAGGCACGAACCCGATTTTAGGTAGTCGAAGGTACCCGTTCTCGTAACGAATGGCGTTATTGACGCTCTTTGCGGTATAAGATTGTCGGGCATGGTGTTTGGCTTTGAATCGTGGGTGCTTGAAGTGTCCCTTGTTCGTGAAAAACTTTTTGAATGCCCCCGTTAAATCTGTTGAGACCTGTTGGAGGCTGGTGGAATCCGACACCTTTAAAAAGGCATACTCCCGTTTCAGTGTGGGGAGGAGAATGTTCAGGTCGTACTCGCTCAACGTGGGCAGTGTGGGGTTGCTTTCATACCGTTCGTTCCACATGCCTAAAAATTGATTCCACACAAAACGGGCATTGCCGATGTTCTGCATGACTTGCGCTTGTTGGTCTGGTTTCAGGGTTAACTTGCCTTTAATGCCGATTAACATAGAGCGTTGTCCCCTCTTTATATGGTATACTTATTATATCACATATGAAGCTAAAAAAACTATTTAAGCTCTTGATTAAAGCCGATGGAGGGATACAGATGTATACAAAAACACGCACCAATGTTTACCGCACGACCTACCATCTGGTCTGGGTGACAAAATACCGCAAAGCCATCTTCACGACACCCGAACGCCGTCAGGCAATGACGGCGTTCCTGCACGCGATAGCCGAAAATAACGACATCGCCATACTGGAGAGTGAAGTTGTGGACGACCACGTTCATTTAGTCGTGTCCTTCCCACCGAACAAGTCCATCAGTTCAGTGATGAAGGCATTAAAGGGCGCTTCTGCAAGGGATTGGTTCAAGCAGTTCCCCGATACAAAAAAGGAACTATGGAAAGGCTCGTTATGGTCTCACAGTTACTTTGTCAGTACCGTTGGCGATGTATCCAAAGAGGTCGTCATGCAATATGTACAAAACCAATTAAAGGAATTCAATAGCGGGCGTTCGAGACGCGATTCATCCCCCGGTTGAAACCAGAGGTTTTCTCGCTAACGCCCCTTATAAATTCACATTTAGAGAAACCTTGTTCAGAACACATTCCTCATCATCATAAACTTTAACAAATCTTATTTCTCTCGCGTCCCAATACGTCAAATCACTAAAATCATAATTGTTTTTTCTTAAAACGACATCTAAAGGACAGTCGATTTCGTCATCAGCATTGTGGATAACATCCTGATTTTCAACCTCTAATTCAACTGTCTTATCTTTGCATTCGATTATATACCGGTACTGAATCGTTGATGTCAGCACAGACTGACTTTCTTTACTATGAGACATATTAACACTCTCCAATTAGCACAAATTTAACGCGATTTAACAATTTAATCTTAAAACTATAATATATTTAACTTTTTAATTATATAATACATGTTATTTATAACATAATTTTATATCAGACACAAAAAAAAGTATAGGCACTTACCTCTTTTTGTTATTTAAAAATAGGTAAGTGTCATAGATTAGTCACAATAGGAACAACGATAAAAGCATATTAGAACCAAGTGAACAAAAAAAGGGCAAAGCATCTAAGCTTTGCCCTAATAAAGTATTCTTACTGATGTTGTGATAATTTAGCTAAGATTTGTTCTTTGTTGTGGTAGCCGATCAATTTATCTACGACTTCTCCATCTTTAGTTACGAGTAATGTTGGAATGCTCATGATTCCAAATTTACTTGGAGTTGCCTGGTTTGCGTCTACATCCATTTTGAAGTAGTTCACGTTACCGTTAGATTCTTCATTCAATTCGTCAATAACAGGTGATTGCATGCGACAAGGTCCACACCATGTTGCCCAAAAGTCTGTTAATGCTAAACCTGAACCTGTTTCTTGGTCAAAATTCTTATCAGTTAATTCTCTTACCATTCTGAATTCCTCCTATTAATTAACTTACTTATTAAAAGTAAGTTACTCGTTACAATGATTAGTATATCAAATTCTTATATTCTTGTCTACCATAGACTATTAATTTATTTAAATGTGACGATCGTTGCACCGTTTCCGCCCTGGTTCGCTGGTGCATCACTAAACTCTTTGACTTGCGAGTGTTTTTTCAAGAATTGCTGGACGCCTTTTCTTACTGCACCTGTCCCCATACCGTGAATGATCGTCACTTTCGGATAATTGGCGAGTAAGGCTTGATCCAAGTATTGATCCACTTTGTTCAATGCTTCTTCAACCCGCTCTCCTCTGACATCTATTTCAGTCGATACGCCAGCGCTCGAAGAACGTCTGATGGATATGCCTTGCTTGGGTTCTTTTTCCCGCATTATCTGAACCAGATCCGATTCAGGCAGTTTCATTTTCAGCATCCCCATTTGAACAACCCAGTGGCTTTTATCTGCCTGTTCAACTAGGATCCCTTTTTGACCGAACGACTGTACTTCAACACTGTCGCCAACCTTTAACGCTTTTTTCTGTTTCTGTTTCTGCAGGACCTTATTTTTCTTCAGGCTCTCTTCTTCTGTCTTAAGGTGTGATAAACGCGATTGGACATCAATAAATTCGTGTTCTTTAAGCGGTTCTCCCGTATGTCCTTCGAGTTGTTTTTGTCTCAAGTCTTTAATGATCGCCTCT
Source organism: Alkalibacterium sp. (assembly GCF_046484155.1). Classification (GTDB taxonomy): domain Bacteria; phylum Bacillota; class Bacilli; order Lactobacillales; family Carnobacteriaceae_A; genus Alkalibacterium. Next base: position 17,217 of record NZ_JAWOBT010000008.1, on the reverse strand, counting down.
GCTTCTTGCTTTTTCTTTTCTAAATAGGTATTAGCTTGAGTTTCTGCTTTTTTACGTAACTGTTCTTTTTCATCCTGATAAGCTTTATACTCTGCTTCAAGCTCTCGATGCAATCGCTCTACATCTTTAAGTTTTCTGGTCGCTTTACCAGCTTCACTGTCCGCCTGTTTGCGCTTGCTTTCCAGATCTTCAATCATCTGGTCCACACTCTGACTTTCGCCACTCATCAATTGTTTGGCAGATTCAATGATCATCGAATCCAGACCCAAACGCCTAGCAATCTCAAACGCATTACTTCTTCCCGGGATACCGATGAGCAAGCGATACGTTGGGCTGAGTGTATCGACATCAAATTCCATACTGGCATTGATAGTTTCCGGCCGATTATACCCATAGGCTTTCAGTTCCGGATAATGCGAGGTGATCATGACGTAACTGCCGCTTTGAGCTATCGCATCAAGTATAGCAATCGCCAAAGCTGCTCCTTCCTGAGGATCCGTTCCGGCACCCAATTCATCCAGTAAAATAAGACTCTTGTCATCCATCTGTTTTAAAATATTGACGATCTTTGTTAAATGCGATGAGAACGTAGACAGACTCTGTTCGATAGATTGTTCGTCACCGATATCCGCATAAACGCTTGAGAAGATGCCCATAGTACTGCCTTCTTCTGCCGGAATAAACAACCCTGACTGACCCATCAACTGGAGTAGGCCCAGCGTTTTCAAGGCCACTGTTTTCCCACCCGTATTGGGTCCGGTGACGATCATGGTCTTATATTCTTCTCCAATAATGATATCGTTAGGTACAACTTCATCATCAGCAAGCAAAGGATGTCGCGCCTGATATAACTCGACATGATTATCCGTACTTATTCTTGGTTTGACGGCCTTGATTGCTTTCGCAAAGCGTCCCTTGGCTTGAATCACATCGAGTTCAACCAGTAGTCTCAGGTGTTCTTCCAAATCTTCCCGGTAAGGTTCGATTTCCACGGTCAATTCAGCTAAAATGCGTTCCACTTCATACTTTTCTTCTACTTGATACTGGCGCAGGCGATTATTTAAATCGACGACACTTTGGGGTTCAACAAAAAGCGTTTGGCCCGTCGAACTCTGATCATGGATAACGCCGCCAAAAACGGACCGATTCTCTGCCTTTACAGGAATAACATAACGGTCATTTCGCATTGTGATCAGCGCATCCGATAGAAACCGCGATTGAGGGCCTCTGACAATACTTTCAAGTTTTTGACGTGCACGGCTTTCTGTCTGTTTAATGCCGTCTCTTAACCCTTTCAGCTTCGAGCTGGCATCATCCAAAACGTAGCCACCTTCGTCCACGATATTAAATATTTTTTTCTCCAAAGCATTAAATGTTTCCAATTTATTGATTTTTTCGTATAACCGGTGCAGAGGAATGTCTTCTTCTTCCGCTTTTCTGAAAAACGTCTTGATTTCTCTCAGCGTTCTCAGTAGGCGACCAATTTGAGCAACCTCAGTACCGTTCAAACTGCCATGAACCCGGACACGTTTCAAGTGAGGACGGATGTCTTCAAAAGCAGCCAATGGAATGCCGCCTCTTAGACGCATCAACAAAGCCGCATCTTCCGTCTCCTCTAATTGTTCCAGGATGATGTCTTTGTTATTAGACGGTTTGATGGTTCTGACTTTTTCTTTCCCCAGTTTCGATACTGTCTGTTCGCTTAATTTAATGATTACTTTTTCATATTCCAACGTCTTGAATGAAGATTGAAATGTTTCCGTCATACTTTCTCTCCTTAAAGGGTTCGCTCTTACAACTCTACAAAAAAGGTTGATTGAAAGGCATCATACTGATGTTTTTCCTTCAATCAACACTCCTTAAGATTATCTGATTTTATTCTTCCATCCCCTGTAAAATCCACCAGTCATACACTTGTTGTGACATTGCCGGTGTGTCCGTGACGATTTCTCTCGCCAGTGCGCTTGATTCAAACTGGTTTTGAATGAGAGCTATGGGCATCATTGAAAGAACAAAAAGGACAAAGAATATCCCAATGTAATGTACAACAAAGCTCAATGCCGCTCCGCCAAATGAGTTGACTGTACGAACCACTGGCAAGTCTGCCAACGCCTGGAACAAGCCACCTAGAAGCCGAGTGACCAGCCAACCGGTAAATAATAACAAGACAAATGAGACGCCCTGATAAAAAGCCCCGTCTAATTCGAATAGGAAATCAATACTGTAAAGTACAAAAGGGTTCTCTGAAGTAGATAGGGGTGAAGGATACGGAACAAACATTTTTACATATTCAGTGAGCCTTTGATAATAGTTCAAAGCAACCCAGAACGAGACAGCATACCCGATCGTTAATACGAGCTGCAGGACCAAGCCTCTTCGCGCTCCGCTATAAAGTGATAATAGTAATAAAAAGATGATAATTCCTGTTAGCAGCATACTTTTCTCCTTATTTACTACAGTTAGTTTTCTAAATCTTGCTCTAACTGTTCATATTTTTCTTTCAGTTGTTCCAGTTCATATCGCATCGTTAATTGATCCGATACCGCATTGATCGCCAGTAAGATGGCTCTTTTTTCTTTATCCAGACCTTTTGTTAATTCTTTTAGTTGGCTTAATTGTTCATCCACTGTCTCTGCGACGACGCGCATATGTTTTTCAGGCTTTGAACCAACAATAGTGTACGTTTCTCCATCTATGGTTGCTTTATATCTTCGCTTCCCTTCGGACATGACACAGCCCCCTCGCTTCTCAAATTCTTTATTATAATAACACGAATTCGTTCAGAGTGCATTACTTCCAGCTTTTTTTATACTGTTTTCCGTGAATAATAAAGATCGTTTATGTGAAAAAACAGAGTAGACGGATATCTACTCTGAAAAATTTCTATGTTTTCAAGTGAAGCCTACTCTAGTTTGTTTGTTATCTGATTTCTGCATCGAAGTGTTTAACTAGGGCTTCTTTCACTTGTTCGAAGTCTTTAGTTACCTCTTCTTCCTTTAATGTTGCTTCCGGGTTCAGGTAGGCCAGGCTATACGCCATTGATTTTTTCCCCTGCTCAATGTTTTCGCCCTGATATAAATCAAAGAGTCGAATAGATTTCAACCATTTCCCGCCGTTTTCTTTCATCACAGAAAGGATCGTGTCATGCAACACGGTCTCGTCCACAATAAACGCGACATCCCGTGATGTTCCCGGATATTTTGGAATAGTGGAATAGATCAAGGCTTTCTTGTCGTTATCCAGTAAATCATCCATATTGATTTCAAACAAATAAGTTTCTTTCAGATCGCGTTCATCCGCGAGAGTTGGGTGTAACTGTCCGATGACACCGACGACCTTATCTCTCCACTTGATCTCAGCTGTGCGTCCTGGGTGAAGCTCGGCATAGGCCTGTGTCGGTTCGTAGCTGATCTCTTCAGATACACCGATCACTTCAAACCATTCGTCCACGATGCCTTTAACAGCATAAAAATCCACCGTCTGCTCGTCTTCCTGCCAGTTTGCTTCTATGCGTGATCCGGTTAGGGCTCCTGAGACGTGTGTCACTTCTTGTGGCAATTTCGAATCTGCAACGGGATAGAACACCCGACCGATTTCATAAAAGCTGACATGTCTGTTTTGTCGCGCAACATTATACTGGACATTATCCAGTAAACCGCTCAGTAAACTTTTGCGTAAGGCCTGATGTTCGGCACTCATTGGCCAATCCAATTTTACCGGCTCGCCTTCGACACGTGAGAATGCCTGAGCTTTTGTGTTTGTCGTTAAAGCGTAACTGATTGCCTGAGACAACCCTGCGCCTTCCATGAAGTGACGCGTTTCACGGACCCGCTGCTGTTTGTGCGTTAATTCTCCTGGCACAGATTCGCTTTGTGGAAGTGTCGCCGGTAATTTGTTATACCCGTGTAATCGAGCCACTTCTTCAATAATATCTGCTTCGATCTCGATATCCCAGCGTCTTGGTGGAACGATGACTGTTAGTGTTTGAGCGGCTGTTTGACTGTCAAAGCCTAAACGGTTCATCAAGTTTACCACCTCATCAAGTGATAGATCTGTTCCCAGCGTTTGATTGATTTTAGCGAGTGTGATGGTTACTTTTTTATCTTCCGGCTGAATGGCTTCGACACGTGCCACACCACTGACGACTTCCCCATTGCCAAGTTCTGCGATCAGTTGAGCCGCATGATCCAGCGCTTTTTCAATGGTTGCTATATTGAGTCCTTTTTCGAAACGTGAACTCGCTTCACTTCTCAAATTGAGTGCTTGCGCCGTTTTTCTGATGATACTTGATTCGAACAAGGCTGATTCAAGAGCGATCGTACTTGTCTCACTTGTGACGTGGGTATTCTCGCCACCCATGACACCTGCTAAAGCGACCGGCTCGTCACCGTTCGTGATGACCAGGTTGTCCGGACTAAGCTGACGCTCCTGCCCATCTAGCGTCACCAGTGTTTCGCCTTGCGCCGCTCTTCTAACAGTGATTGTTTTAGAATCTAAGGCATCGTAATCAAAAGCATGCAGCGGTTGTCCGTACTCCAGCATGATGTAATTCGTTACGTCAACGACGGCATCGATGGGACGGATGCCTGCATGCATCAGTTTACGCTGCAGCCATAGCGGACTTTCTTTCACGGTGACTTCTTTGATCACACGCATCTTGTATACGGGTGCATCCTTTGCATCGTCAACTGAGACATCGATATAATCGCTGATATCTGCAGAATCGTCTTCCAAAACAGTGACCTCTTTGAAGTCAGGTTGCTGCGAAAGGATGGCTCCGACCTCATAGCCTACCCCGCGCATACTCAGAGCGTCGGCACGGTTCGGCGTAATATCCAGTTCAATAAAGGTGTCATCCAGACCAATATAAGGTAAGACATTGGTACCGATCTCCGCATCGTCTGGCAGGACATAAATGCCGTCTTCGACTTTCTTCGGTACGACTGAATCAGAAAAGCCTAATTCCTGCAAGCTGCAGATCATGCCATTCGATACGACGCCTCTTAATTTGCTCTTTTTAATTTTCAATCCATTAGGTAAGGTTGCACCCGGTAAAGCGACAATGACCTTTTGTCCAGCTTTAACGTTAGGCGCACCACAAACGATCTGCGCGTGTTCTCCCAGATCGACATCGACCGTCGTCAGGTTCAGATGATCTGAATCTGCCATTTGTTCACTTGTCAGCACTTTGCCGACGACAAAGTTTTCTAAATCGATCGAAGGCATACTCACTCCATCCACTTCGATCCCAGTTAAGGTGATCTGGTCTGCCAATTCTATTGGAGAAATACCGTTTAAATCTAAATATTCACTTAACCACTTGACTGATACTCTCATGCTATCCTACCCCTTCCTTTTAAATTGTTCCAAGAATCGCTGATCATTTAAATAGAAATTACGAATGTCATCCACGCCATATTTCAGCATCGCGATACGGTCAGGGCCTAATCCGAAAGCAAATCCGCCATATTTCGAAGAATCTACACCAGACATCTCCAGTACATGGGGATGCGTCATGCCGGCACCTAAAATTTCGATCCAACCGGTTTGTTTGCAGACATTACATCCTTTACCTCCGCATTTGAAACAGGACACATCGACTTCAACAGACGGTTCTGTAAACGGAAAATAGCTTGGACGCAGACGGATTTCTCTTTCTTCACCAAACATTTTCTTAGCTAAAAGTTCCAGCGTCCCTTTTAAATCTGCCATGGTAATGTTTTCGTCAATAACCATGCCTTCGATCTGATGGAACTGATGGGAGTGCGTCGCGTCATCGGTATCGCGACGATAGACTTTACCCGGACTGATCATTTTAAGTGGTCCTTTTGAGAAATCATGATTCTCTAGCGTTCGTGCCTGGATCGGTGACGTGTGTGTACGCAGTAAGACATCTGACGTGATATAAAAGGTGTCCTGCATATCACGGGCTGGATGATTCTGCGGTAAGTTGACACGTTCAAAGTTGTAATAATCCGTTTCTACTTCTGTTCCTTCAATCACCTGATAACCCATGCCTAAAAACAAATCTTCGATGTCTTCCATGATTTGAGTCAATACATGTGTTTGACCGGTTTTCACTTGTCTACCCGGCAGAGTGACATCAATAGCTTCTTCAGCGAGTTGTTTTTCCAGCGCTTCTTTTTCCAGGCTGGTTTTCTTTTCAGACAAAACAGCGGTGATTTCGTCACGCACGTCATTCGCTTTTTTGCCTAACACAGGACGCTGTTCAGAGGAGACGTCTTTCATGCCTTTTAAGACACCTGTGACTTCACCTTTTTTACCTAAGTATTTGACGCGCAAGCTTTCGATTTCTTTTAATTCAGACGCGCTGCTCACTTCTTCTTTTGCGTTTTCCAGCAGTGTCGTTAATTTCTTTTCCATTTCCATCGTCATGCTCCTTTATTTAAAATATGACTTTTTGTCTGATGATTTTTTAAAACAAAATAAAAAACCCCGTCCCAATAGAGGGACGAGGTCAACACGCGGTACCACCCTTGTTCAAAAGTTTCCTTTTGCACTTTTGCATAACGGCGCATACCGAGATTAAAGGTTAATCTACATACTTATTTGCCCAGTTCGGACCGAGCAAATAAGTGATGAAAGTGAACTTCCTCAGACGATTCAATCGATGTTTTCAGCCAGGACATCGTTCTCTAGTAGTGTTTCGTCAGAGTACTCTTTTTCATCTGTTGTTTTAGTCTATTTCGCAAACCCATAAGTCTGCCCAATGTTGTACTTCGATCATAACTTTTTTTAAGTCTTTGCCTTTTTCAGTTAAACAATACCCTGATTTCATATCACAGGAATCGTCCAGGTTTTTGGTTACGATCTCTTCTTTTTCAAGTTCTTTGAGACGTTCGACTAATACACGATCACTGACGCCAGATATTGACTGTGACAAGTCTTTAAATCGACGAGGTCCATCCAACAATACATCAATAATCAATCCTGTCCATTTTTTACCTAAGATGGTAAAGGTCTGTTCAAACTTGGGACAAATGACTTTGTCTTGGAGTGTATCTGTCGTAGACATTTCTATCATATGCTGTCACCTCTACTTTCACACCTGTTATTATACCACTAACAGTCATGAAATGGTACGTCTCACCTATAATTTAAAAAAATACCGTTTTTGTTCACATTCTAAAGAAACTCTATAAGCATTGTAGCGATCGTAAAGTAAATGATCAAACTGAGCGAGTCATTTATCGTTGTTATAAAAGGCCCTGAAGCAATGGCCGGATCAATATTAAACTTGTCGATGATCGTCGGAATGGTCGTTCCGATCACGGTAGCCATACTGACCGTAATAAACATGGACACCGCAATGATGAAGGCTAGCACGGCATTTCCGTAAATAACCACTACGATAGCAATCATGACTATTCCGGCAATTAAACCCATTATCATTCCGGCACCTAATTCGTTTTTTATGGTCTGAATGAAACTCTCTTTATCGCGGTCATCATCAATATTCAAATTACGTACAGCGACGGCCAAAGACTGGGTGCCCACATTACCGGCGGTACCCATCATGATCGGCATGAAGGCTGCCAATAAGACAACGGACTCCAATGTTTCTTCAAAAATACCAATGAGCCCGCCTGTGATCATCCCCAAAAACAACAGGATAACGATCCAGGGAATTCTAGACTTGGCGGTAGATAAAGGTGAGGTTTTACGACGGTCTTCATCCCCACGACTGATCGCAGCAAATTCATTGAAGTCTTCTGTTGTTTCTTCTTCGATAACATCCATTACGTCATCGACTGTGACGATTCCCTGCATTCTTCCATCATGATCTAATACTGGAATAGCCAGTAAATCATAATCTTGAATGATACGTGCGACTTGTTCCTGGTCATCACCGATATTGACAGATACAACTTGTGTGAACATAATATTTGCGACTGTTTCATTTTCCGGGGAAAGCAGTAGGTCTCTTAGTGACAATACTCCCACTAAGCGGTCATTATCATCGATGACATATAAATAATAAATCGTTTCCGCTTCGCTGCCAATTTCTCTCAAATTCTTGATTACTTCAGACATCGACTGTTTGTGATGGATAGCGATGAATTCCTTCGTCATTATAGACCCGGCAGTTTCAGGTTCGTAGGATAGCAGCTCCTTGACACGCTTGCTTTCCTCGTCATCCATCATAGCTAATAGTGTCTGATTGTCCGTTTCTTCACTTTCAGAAAGAAAACGCGCCACATCATCAGCAGCCATGAAGTTAAAGACTTCGGCCATATATTCATCAGGCAGATACTGTACAGCGGCTTCCTGGTCTTCTGTTTCCATCCATTCAAAAATCTCTGCAAATTCTTCAGGCGTTAAAAATTCAGAGATTTTACGTTTCTTATCAGGATAAAGCAGATGGAAAACTTCGTGCTGGTCACGATCATGCAATCTTAAAAACAGATCTCTGAAAGCCTGCTTATCATTTTCTTTCGCTGCTTTAAAAATATGTTCATATGTTTTCTGTTTATTGCTTTTCACTAGTTTCATAGTCATAACACCCTTCTTCTATCTGGTTTGGCGATGGTCCGTTTTTAATTGATCGCTCATTGTTTTTCATCGCTTTCGATAAGGGAACAGCATCCATTCGCCTCACCTCCATTTTCTTAAAATTTGTAACAAGAAGGTTTGTTTTGAAAAAAATCAATATAAACTCGAGATCGTTTATAAATTTACAGATAAAAAAACACGCTTATTTGAGCGTGTTAAGAACATGAACGTCAAGTCATCTCCAAAAACACCTCTGTCGTTGAGCTTTAGCTTCATATGGCATAGAGAATAATCCTCAGCTACGTTAAAAATCCCCTTCATCCGAAAATTTTTGCTGACCCGTTGGTGTCTTTAGACATTTCTGGGCAGTAGCTTGTCTCCATATGGTAGCCTCACCTAACAAGGTTACGGTTATCTATCATTCTTATCATAACGAATCTTATATAGTCAATCAAGCAATAGTTCCCATTTGATGCTCTCAATTTTTCAAAATAATCCAATATTAAGTAGAGAGCGTTATCTTTGAAGCCAATGCAAAGAGTGCTTATACTAAATAGGTAAGGACGCCCGATCGAGGCTAGTTTATCTAGGAGGGATAACATGAATAAGAAAAATCTGGTTATACTGTTTCTGGCTACAACCACTTTAGCGGCGTGTACCTCAGATGATGAAGTCGGGGAAACCGAAACATTAGATCCAATCGAAGAAGAAGCAGCCATAGAAGATGAACCGGGCGAAGCCGTCGTAACAGATGAAGAACTGGCTCCCATCAGTGAGGAAGAATTAGAACAAGCAGAAGCTATTGATGACTTGGATCAATACGCAGAATTTGCTGAACAGGATGTTTTCGACCCAACGGGTTATGACGCCTATTTAATTACGGATAACGGAACGACCCGAGTCATTCTATTCCAGGATGGAGATGAGCAGGTCTTCAAATCTATTTATATCGAAGAGGATAACCGTTTGAAAATCATAGATTTACGGAACAACGAACTGCTTCTCAATTCTCCATTATGATCCTTCCCTAGTTACATCAGGAAGGATGCTTATATCTAAAAGAAAATAAAAAATCAAAACCCGACAACCGAAAAAAACTATTTGATTGCTGATGACCAGAAAGCTGGAGCCTGGGTCTTAATTTAAGTAGAAAGTGGTCCATGTCGTCCCGACGCTAAAATAAGAACCACGAAGAATCTCATTATTCTTCGTGGTTCTACGTTATTAGAGAACAATAACGGCTTTTATTCCGCTTATTGACGAGAAAGGTCGACCCATATAGAATTCAATTCTGAGCCTGCCGTTTAAGAATCGATATGACTAGCTCAGCTTCCTTTTGGTTTTGAGTCTGTCATCTTGCTCTTGAAATGACGGACTCAGCTTCCTTTTCATTTTGAGTCTGTCATCTTGCTCTTGAAATGACGGACTCAGCTTCCTTTTCGTTTTGAGTCTGTCACTTTGCTCTTGAAATGACGGACTCAGCTTCCTTTTCATTTTGAGTCTGTCTTTTTCGAGGGTAGTCTAGATGACTAACACAAACGGCTCTTATTTTCTTCTTTACCACGTTTAAACCCTTAATAATAGAAAAAAGCTGTTTCCATTTATGTTCAACCACCAAACATAATTAGAAACAGCTTTTATTAATAGAACAGTTTATAGGAAAATTAAGCGTGTACTACTCTTAATTTCATACGCCACTCTGATATTTTCCCTTTAACCTTCATTCTAGCTGGTGTAGATACTTCATTGATTGAACAGTATTTGTCTACACACGTAACGACTAAACTCTCTTTATAACGCGGCATACCTATGCCCGTCGTCGTTAAGAACATATGCTTCAATATAATATCTTTTTCAAGTTCGCTTAATTCAGTTAAGCGTTCAGCATTTTTCACAGCAATTTTAGGATGGACAAAATTGTGTGATCCTACTTTCATCGAAGCAATTTCTTCCCTGCCTTCATGGAAAAAGTCGTGTAGTAATCCCGCTCTGGCAATGGCTCTCACGTTTAAGTTTAAGCGTTTAGCGATTTTATAACTCACGTAGGATACAAATAGCGAATGGATCAAACGCGTTGTATAGCGATGATGCGTGATCTCGTCTAATTTAAGTAAATCTTCATTTTCAAGTAGATCTTCGACTAACGTCATATAGTCTTTGTCATTTTCCCAAATTGAACGAACAAATTCCATGGAACGTCTCCTTTTTAATAATAATCAAGTGATAGTTAATGCAGTCATGTGTTTCGACTGTTCATAAGCTATCTTACTCCTCAAACAGGAAAAAGAAAAGGAAATATAGCTGTTTAAAAACGATTTCACGGTAATTGTGACAATATTGTTAAAAACGATATGTCACTCGTATAGACTAAACATCAGAATACTCGCTGCAATGGCAACATTTAATGACTCCGCCTGTCCTTTTATAGGAATATATAGGTTCTTGGTCGTTTGTTCCAATATATACGGGTCAACACCGTTCCCTTCATTACCCACAATCAATCCGAAACGATTCTGTGGTTCTATTGACCGGTAAGAAGCGGCGGTTCCATTTAGAGCAGTCCCATAAACGGGTATTCCCTTTTCTCTGAATGTGGCCATCCATTTTTCAATATCATCATGTATGATCGCCAGATGGAACTGACTTCCTTGTGCTGAACGAAGAGCTTTCGGATTATATAAATCAACTGAGCCGGTTCCAATGATGACTCCCTCAAACCCCGCTGCATCAGCTGTACGGATGAGTGTCCCTAGATTCCCCGGGTCTTGCACCTGATCCAGCATCAATACCGGTTTATCGCCCACGATTTTATCAGCTGACTCTTCACTTTTGATCACGGCTGTAATTCCCTGTTCAGTCACGGCATCGCTTAAAAGATCGGAAATCTCTTCTGTGACCAGAACGACGCTGACCTCTCTTATGTCCAGTAAGTCCGAATAATCTTCCAGCTTATCTTCCCGAATTAAAATCACTTCAATTTCGGCTTTTGCTCTCAGTGCTTCTTCTACTAAATGCAGGCCCTCGATCAAATATTTCCGCTGTCTCTTTCTTCCTTTTCTCGTCAGCAGTTTTTTCCACTCTTTGACTTGCTTGTTCTGTGTTGACTCAATCATTTCCATTATCTTTTTCCTCCAACTCTGATTCATCTTAATCTAGTATACATTAGACAGAAAAAGAGAGAAAGCAGCTTTGCTTTCTCTCCCTCTTAAATATTCAATTTAATTAATGTAGTTCATAGGGTTGACCGGTGTGCCGTTTTTATAAACAGTAAAGTGTAAGTGAACACCTGTGGAACGTCCGGTGGTTCCCATAATGCCTAGCTGTTGTCCTTGAGAAACGCTTTGTCCGGGAGCAACACTCAAATTAGGCTGCATGTGAGCGTACAATGTTTCAAAACCGTCACCATGGTCAACGATTACTCGGTAACCATATGTCCCAGAGTATGCAGCAGTAACAACGGTTCCTGCACGTGTTGCCCTAATTGGTCCCCCACCGGCAATATCTGTGCCATTATGGAAAGATTGAGCACCCGTCACTGGATGTATGCGATAACCAAAGGGTGATGTAAATCTGCCACTTGCCGGACGTAACCATCCGCTACTTGCTGGAGCAGCTGGAGCAGCGACAGATGAAGCATTGTTTGAAGAAGTTGCTGCTTCGGCTTTTTCATTAGCTGCTGCGGTTGCGGTTGCTACTGCTTTATTAGCTGCTGCTTTGACGCTTGCCGCTGCCTCTGCTGCTGCTTTAGCTTTTGCATCCGCTTCTTTTTGACGTTTTTCTTCAGCAATACGGATTGCTTCTTGTCTCGCACGTTCTTCTTCAATAATGCGTTGTTTTTCAGCTTTCATTTCATCATTTAAAGTACTTGTTCGTTCAGCGATGATTGCCTGTTCGTTAATGAAAGATTTTCTTTCGTCTGCATTCATGTCATATTTCTCTGCGATTTGAATGATCTTGTCATCTAACTCGACCCGTTGATTCACTAAATTGTTACGGCTAACTTCGAGTTGTGCTTTAACGTCTTCCATTTCTTCTTGCTCTAGCTTCACTTGTGCTTCTGTTTCTTCTAATGCCTTCTGGTCAGCAATCTGTGCTACCATAATATCCTGGTTTGCAGAAACTAATGTGTTGACGATATCGATACGTCCAATCAAATCCGATAAGCTCTCTGCTGACATTATTAAGTCTACAATATCAGAAGGGTTCGCGTTGGTCTGAACAGAACGCGCTTGTGATTCCAATTGTTCGTCGCGCTGATCGATCTGCTTTTGTAATTGAGCGATTTCTTTTTGCAATTGTTCGATCTCTTCTTTTATACGTTTTATTTCTTTTTCCTGTTCACTGATTTCAACAACGAGTTCATCGATGCTCGCTTGAAGTTCAATAACTTCTTCTTCCAGCTGCGCTTTTTCTTTTTCAAGTGACGCCATTTTTTCTTCGCGGGTTTGAATTTCGTTACCCACTTTTTGTGATTCGTCAGTTAATTCTTGTTGTTGGTTCTCTAAATCTTCTAATTTTTGAGAAGCATCTACTTCTGTTGGACGCATCAAAGGCCCCGCGAGTAATATTGATGCCATTGCTGTTACGATAAGTTTCTTATTCAATTCGAAAAACTCCTAATCCATTATTATTCAATCACAATGATTGGTTATTCATTATTGTTTAAGTATAATTTCAGTCTATAACTTATGTGTTTCAAGCACTGGAATCATCATATCATAGGAACTGATGATATAAGATTTAAATCCTGTGACAAAACAGACAGCCGTCTGTTACACAACTGTATTGTTTGAAGAAAAGATGACGAATCGTAACCTTCATAAACACCGGCATTAAGCCATTCATCTCATTTTTTTACTTTCACCTTCGAAAAAAACGTCTAAATATAGTGAACAAAAGGTGACAAAATCATTTTTGATTTGACAGTCTCTTTATACTATTTAAACTGTATAACCTAGTTATGGTTAAATTACCCATACATTTCAGGAGTCCTAAACGTGTTGAGTAAATCGTTTTCAAAATGAATATTATGCATTTTCTGTTATTTATCGATCATTTTCGCATTTAGACTTACAGTCGCTCTTTTAATTTGCTATTCTAGTTAAGGATAGAAAGGAAGATACTTATGGTCACATTTGAAGCCGTTGCCACACACAGCACATTGATTGATGAAAACGACTTTTTTAGTCACTATTATGATTCTGAAGCAAAATCCAGATATGATTCAAACTTTTTCCAATTAAAGTACTCCCCTACAAAAACGGAATTTGAATTGATAGAAACGATGCACTGGATCTTTTCAGAAGACAATAACTTGACTCATGTCAAATTCTATTGGCCTGAAAATCAAGGCATCCACCCTGATACACTAGATTATTTGAATCAGGAAGAGTATGGCTTGGAAAAATTAGAACTCTATTCCATTCACCCCGCTGCCTTCAATATTACTGCTAAAAATCCAGATATCAGCATCCAAGTCGTCACTTATGAAAACTTGGACGCCTTTAAAGCAATCAATTATATGGAAGATAAAATCATTTCAACTGCTTTTGCAGAGGCCAAGCAACCTTTTTATGATAAACTTTTTCAAGATGAATCGATTACTTTCTTGTTAGCCTACTACCAAGGAAAAGCTGCTGGTTCTTGTATAATGGTCGAGAGTACTGAAGGATTGGAATTAGATGATTTGTTCACACTCAAAGAATATCGTCTGAAAGGAGTAGCTAAAGCCTTGCTTGATTATATAATCAAGCAAGCTGCTTCCAAGCAAAAAATAGTATTCCTCGTTGCGGATGCAGAAGATTCACCAAAAGAGATGTATATAAAATCTGGGTTCAGCTATGAAGGCTTTCGTATCGGGGCTCAAAAAGCAATAAAAGGAGACGATTGAATGACTGAACACATCCGCCAATTGACAGTAGCCGATCTAGCGTATTATGAACAAATGCAGACGGGCCTAAACGATGACTACATGCTCCATGTCTTTGATCAAATAACGAGTGGAGCTGACTACTTGTATGGTTTGTTTGTATCAGACGAGCTTGTCGCTTTGTCAGGTTTCTCCCTGTTTAAAAACTATTACGCCATGCTCGGTCGTTTAAGGACAGATCAGCGTTATAGGAAAAGTGGCTATGGGACAAAAATAGTCGAATACAGTTTAGACCAGGCTCTTGCTCACCCGGAGGTTAAATGGATCGGGGCGAACACAGAACAGCACAATAAAGCCGCTCAAGCAGTGTTGAAGAAAGTGGGCTTACCTCCTGTCAAACTTCTCTATGCTGCTCAAGCGTCTACAGTAGAAAACCTTATGGCAGCGGATGTTGCTCCATGGAAGGAAGAAACAGATAAAAACACGAAAATGAACTGGATCAAACAAACGTATCTGCACCCCGCCTTTGATAAAAAAGTATTTCCTCTAGAAGCGTATTACCCTTTCCCAGTCAGCGAAAAAATGTTCGAAGATTCAATAGAGCAGTGGCATTTTTTTGAAAATGCAGCTAAAACGCGCTGCGTAATAATGTGGGAAGAGTTGAAAGGAACAAATTATCTCCATGTCGTCTATCCCTGGCATGATTTCATGGAGCAACCCGGTCTTTTCAATACGGTTCAACAGGAATTAAAAAAAGCCCAACAGAACGATAGCGAAACAACAATATGGTGGGATTTTTCTGAAACTGACGTGGCTCTTTTTCCCAAGAACCACCCATTCGAATTAGGTTCCCCATGGATATTACATGGTTTATCTAAAGAGGCACTCTTGACCGGTGACGTTTCAGATGCTATCAAGAGAGCGAATGAGCTCATTCAAAATGTTGAAGATGAGTTAAATGATTTAGAAAAAATACTTGCTCAAGAAGCAGACTCCATTGAAGCCATTGCTGATCAACTGAAAAACAATGAGGGATCGCCTTAGTTTTATAATTGGTCGTGTGGATGAGTTCTAACGAACTCATCCACACGATCTTTCTATATCAATATAAAAAGCCCTGGCCGCTAAGGTTTGATTTCCTTGCCGGCCAGGGCTATCTCTATTTACTTAGTGTGTTTCACAACTTTTTGTCGTCAACGGCTTCCAGCGCTTCGTCAATTGTTTTGATAACACGTTCCAATGAACCTTCTTCAAACGGTGAACGCAAGTTGGCTGCCTCAACGGTTTCCAGGAAGCTCTTCGTTCCGCCTGCTTCACAAATCGTCATATAGTCGCCCCACGCCTTGTCATCCTGGTCAACGATGGCACGTTCCCAGAACTGTAACGCACAGACTTGAGCAAGCGTATAATCAATATAGTAAAATGGTGAAGCGAAAATGTGACCCTGTCTGAACCAGTACGTTCCTTTATCCAGGAACTCACTTTCAGAGTAATCACGTTGTGGCAGGTATTGTTTCTCCAGTCTTCGCCAGCAGGCTTTACGTTCAGCCGGTGACCACTCGGGATTTTCATAGACTTCATGCTGAAAGTGATCGACCAGCACACCATAGGGCAGGAAGCGAATGGCACTGCTTAAGTGGTCAAACTTGTATTTTTCAGTCTGTTCTTTGAAGAACAGCTCCATCCAGGGGTATGTGAAGAATTCCATACTCATAGAGTGGATCTCACATGTCTCAAATGTCGGAAAGACGATTTCAGGCTGTTTGATCCAGCGAGACTGATACACCTGGAACGCATGCCCCGCTTCGTGTGTCAAGACATCAATATCTCCAGATGTACCGTTAAAGTTTGCAAAAATGAACGGTGACTGATAGTCAGGAATATACGTGCAGTATCCCCCACTCGCTTTCCCTTCTTTAGAAAGCAGGTCCACCAGCTCCTTGTCAAATAAGAAATCGATAAATTCAGCCGTCTGATCACTCAATTCATGATACATTTTACGGCCATTCTCAATAATATAATCCGGATCCCCTTGAGGAGTGGGGTTCCCATCTAAAAATTGTAAGGTTTCGTCATAGTGTTTCATCTCTTTGATGCCGATGCGTTCCGCTTGTCTCTCGGCTAATTTTTTCGTCACGGGTACAACATAATCCATTACCTGATCACGGTAAACTTCCACCATTTTCCGGTCGTAGTCAAAGCGTTTCATTCTGATATAACCCAGTTCAACAAAATCTTTATAGCCCAGTTTTCTAGCTATTTGATCTCTCACATTAACGAGTTCATCGTACATACTGTCCAATTTTTCTTCATTGTTTTCGAAGAAACTCGTTTGAGCGTCGGAAGCCTCTTTTCTAACTGTGCGATCTGTCGACTGTAAGTAAGGTCCAAATTGTGACAACGTTAATGTTTTCCCATCGAATTCGATTTCTGCAGAAGCGATGAGTTTTTGATAATCGCTGCTTAACTGGTTTTCTTTTTGTAATAGCTCAATGACCTTTGAATCAAATGAGTCCAATTCAAACTGCATATTCTGGATGAACGTACGTGGATAAGCTTCTTTCACTTCGTTCAAATAAGGCGAATCCATGATGGCTTTGTAATAAGCGATGCTCAATTCCTGGTAAAGTGGACCATACTCATTCCAATACTGATCTTCCAGTTCGTAAAACTCGTCTTTCGTGTTTATGGAGTAGCGAATGGAAGCAAGTGTCTCCATCGTTTCAAGTGAAGCAGAAAGTGCAGATATTTCATCGATCGTCTCTTTCATATCGTCTAGAGACTTGGCATTCTTAAGCTGTTCAACTAAATGCATAAAATCTTTTTTGTATAAA
>NZ_JAWOBT010000032.1:0-6637 GCF_046484155.1 Alkalibacterium sp. | reverse complement strand
ATACAGCCTATCTGGATGTCCGGATCCACTTCACGGGCGATCTTGGTTGCCAGAGCACTGGATACCAATTCATGGTGAGCTGCCTGATAGATCACTTGCTTTTTATTCTCGCCTTCTTCAAACACAAGGCCGGCACCCATGAACGGAGCATGCAGAACGATGTTGATCTCGTTGAAGGTCAACCAGTATTTGACCAGACCTTTGTAGCGAGTAAACAAGGTGCGGGTCAAGTTACCGTAGAAATCGACCATCTTGCGGTTGCGCCATCCCCCGTATTCTTTGATCAAATGCATCGGGCAGTCAAAGTGAGTGATCGTCACCAAGGGTTCGATGCCATGTTTGTGACATTCTTTGAATAAATCTTCATAAAATTTCAAACCGTCTTCATTGGGTTCTGTTTCATCACCTTTAGGGAAGATTCGTGTCCAGGCGATAGATAACCGGTAGGTCTTGAATCCCATTTCACCGAACAGGGCAATGTCTTCTTTGTAGCGGTGAAAATGATCGATCGCCTCTTTGGCAGGGTAAAAATGCTCGTCATCAAAATCTAAATGTTTCTTTTCACCTGAAATAATGGCCCGACGATCTTCGCCGACGGGTGCGACGTCCACATTCGCCAGTCCTCTTCCGCCTTCGTCATATCCGCCTTCCAGCTGGTTAGCCGCTGTTGCGCCGCCCCATAAGAAATCTTTTCTAAATCCCATGTGTCTTCCTCCTAGTAGTTTATATATGGTGTTGTTTTTCCAGTACTCTTTCAGCTTATAGAGTGTAATCCATTACATACAAGACAATTCGTAAGATAATTTCACTTTTTGTTAACTAGTCTAATGCCGAATATTATGTTAAAGTAGCTGTGACTATAGTATTAGGAAAGAGGAAATTGAAATGACACACTATGATGTCCTTGTAATCGGTGGCGGAACCAGTGGAATGATGGCTGCTATTTCGGCAGCAGAACATGGCGCTACTGTTGGACTTATTGAAAAGAACAAATTTGTTGGGCGAAAACTACTGGTGACTGGAAATGGCCGCTGTAATGTAACCAACAACCTTGACAAAGAAGAAATCATTGCCCATATCCCGGGAAACGGACGCTTCTTGTATAGCGCTTTTTATCAGTACGATAACTACGATATTATGAAATTCTTCCAATCACGTGGGATTGCTTTAAAGGAAGAAGACCACGGCCGGATGTTCCCGACAACCGATAAATCGCGAACGATCGTTGATGCCTTGAAACAAGTTATTGAAGATTTAAAGATCGATTTGCATATCGATGCTCCCGTTGACGCCGTTTTATATGATGATGAAAAAGTGACGGGTGTCAGACTGATCGATGGTCGTGAATTCGCAGCCACCTCAGTCATTCTGTCTACCGGTGGACGCGCGATGCCTAAGACCGGTTCGACAGGCGACGGGTATCAATGGGCAAAAAGAGCCGGACATACCATCAAAGAATTGTACCCGACTGAAGTACCGATCACGTCCAAAGAATCCTTTATTGAGGAACGGGTCTTGCAGGGATTGTCCCTGAGAGATATTAACTTGAGCGTTTTGAACAAGAAAAACAAATCGGTGATCACGCATCGCATGGATATGATCTTCACTCATTTAGGCATTTCTGGTCCTGCCGTGCTGCGTTGTTCCATGTTTGTCCTGCAGACTATGAAACGCGATAAGACCGATTTTGCCACGATGACAATCGATTCCCTTCCGGATCAGTCTATTGGGGAAGTGAATCAGAAATTCGAACAGTTGAAAAAGAATGACGGCGATAAAAGCATTAAGAATGTTCTGAAACAGTTCGGTCCCGAGCGTTACGTTCTGTTCGGTTTGGAACAGCAGTCAGTCGACAGCGATAAAGCCTTTAAAACATTGACCCCTAAAGAAGTCGAAGCGATCATAGCCTTTCTTAAAGACTTCCGCTTTGACGTCCACGGGTCGTTGCCGATCGAAAAAGCCTTCGTTACTGGCGGTGGCGTGCACACGAAAGAAGTGAATCCCAAGACCCTGGAGAGTAAAAAGAAAAAGAACCTGTATTTCACAGGCGAAATTCTTGATTACAATGGCTATACCGGTGGTTACAACATCACCGGCGCCTTTATTACTGGTCGTGTAGCTGGGATGCACGCTGCCGAGTCAGCTTTACTGCAAAAACAAACGAAGAATGAAAACCTTGTCGGTTAAACGCCGACAAGGTTTTTTTTGGCTTTTTCAAAGCAGAAAAATCTGGCTGTGCCAGATTCTCCTCATTTATATTTTAAAAGACCTCTTGGAAATGAAGACCGGGCTTATTGGGGGCTTAGATTGAGTTCAGTCTGTTCGGCTGCTCCTGTACTGCACTTATTTGGGGCTTAGGTTGAGTTCAGTCTATTTGACTACTCCTGTACTGTACTTAATTGGGGTTTAGATTGAGTTCAGTCTGTTTGGCTGCTCCTGTACTGCACTTAATCGGGGGTTAGGTTGAGTTCAGTCTGTTTGACTACTCCTGTACTGCACTTAATGGGGGCTTAGGTTGAGTTCAGTCTGTTTGAACAAAGCTCAACTACTCTCTTTCACTAAATAATGGAGTTCAGTAAGGTTATTACTCACTGAACTCCATTATTTTTCTGATTATTTTAGTTTAGCTTTGCATTCACGCCCAGAACTTCACTTAGCGTGCTCTAATCCAGAAAGTTAGAAAGACCCAGTCTTTCTTTCAGCTGTTCGATCTGTTTTTTAACAGCTTCCGGAGCAGGGCCTCCTTCAAGTTTCCGCTTATTCACACAGTTTTCCAGATTGATGACTTCGTAAATATCTCCTTCAAACAATTCATGCAGTGACTGATACGTTTCCAGAGAGACCTCTTCCAGTGTCTGCTCCGTTTCGATACACCGCTGCACCAGAGAACCGATCACACCGTACGCTTCACGGAAGGGGACGCCTTTTTTAGTCAGATAATCGGCACAGTCAGTCGCGTTGATGAATCCCTTTGAAGCTGCTTCACGCATGCGATCAGCCTTTACCTCCATCGTATCGATCATTGGGATCATGGCGGAGAGCGCCAGCTTCACTGTACTGACACTGTCGAACAGGGCTTCTTTATCTTCCTGCATGTCTTTATTGTATGCGAGCGGGATGCCTTTCATCATAATCAGCAGCGTCTGAAGATTCCCGTATGCCCTGCCGGTTTTCCCTCGAACCAGTTCGGCTACATCAGGATTTTTCTTCTGGGGCATGATGGACGATCCCGTTGCGAACGCATCATCGAGTTCAACGAACTTGAATTCCTGAGAACACCATAAGATGACTTCTTCTGACAATCGGGACAAGTGCATCATGATCATACTCAAGGCATAAGCCGTGTCGATGACAAAATCCCTGTCAGAAACACCGTCGAGACTGTTAGCAGTGACGGCTTCAAACCCCAGCAGCTCGGCTACATACTGACGGTCAAGCGGATAAGTCGTCCCGGCGAGTGCACCGTTCCCTAATGGCATGAAATCCGTATGTTCCAAGACTTCTTCCAACCGGTCGATATCCCTTGCAATCATTTGTGCATACGCCAGCAAATGATGAGCAAAGGTAACGGGCTGGGCAATCTGCAGGTGGGTGTAACCGGGCATGATCGTTTGGAGATGCTGCTCGGCCTTATTGATCAGAACCTTTTCAAAATCCAACAAATGATTTTTGATTTCTGCCACCTGTTTTTTGACATACAATCTCAAATCCAGTGCTACCTGATCGTTTCGGCTTCTGCCCGTGTGCAGCCTTTTTCCTGCCACACCTATGCGTTCAGTCAGTACGGATTCGACAAACATATGAATGTCTTCAGCTTTGGGGTCAAACAGCAGGGTGCCATTTTTCAAATCCATCAGAATTCCCTGTAAGCCGTCCACTATGAGTGTAGCATCTTCTTTAGTAATGATAGACTGCTTGCCCAGCATCTTGGCATGTGCGATGCTTCCTTTAATATCTTCTTCAAACAACACATAATCAAAACTGATCGAAGAGTTGAACACATCGACTTCTTCCGCACTTCCGCCACTCAAACGCCCCTGCCACACCTTATTTGAATCATCTGTCATAAATTGGTCCCTCCAATAGATACATCACTATTTCCTCAAAATCCCAAATATTTATTTTGTCATTCTGCTTCATTCTCATACTTTTATTCCTGCCTGTTTCAGTTGAAATGAATCTTCAGCCAGTTTTCCGAACTGCATCTTCTGTTTCATTTCAGCGTGAATCACACTGGATAATCCGTAAAGATTGATAAATCCTGCTGCATCATTCTGATCGTAAACGTCATCTTGATCAAACGTTGCAAAGGCTTCTGAATACAAGCTGTATGGCGACTCAACGCTTGAAACGATCATGTTGCCTTTATATAACTTCAGCTTGACTGTTCCTGAAACTGTTTTCTGCGTTTCATCCACGAACGAATCCAATGCCTGCTTCAAAGGCGTGAAGTACTGACCGTTGTAAATGAGGTTCGCATATTTTTGGGACAGCTCCTGTTTATACTGAAGCGTTTCTTTGTCCAGCGTGATCATTTCCAGCTGCTCATGTGCGAAATACAGCAGCGTGCCTCCCGGTGTTTCGTACACCCCACGACTCTTCATGCCGACGAGACGGTTTTCGATGATATCCTGGATTCCGATGGCATTCGATCCGCCGATACTGTTCAGTGCTTTGATCAGGCTCACACCGTCCATTTCCTTCCCGTCGATGGCGACTGGAATACCTTCATTAAATGTGATGCTGACGACGGTCGGTTTGTCCGGAGCCTGTTCAGGCGAGACACTCATCTCTAAAATGGAGTCATATTTCGGTTCATTTGATGGGTTTTCCAGATCCAGTCCTTCATGGGACAGATGCCACAGGTTCTTGTCTTTCGAATAATTGGTCTCACGAGAGATCTTCAAAGGAATGTTATGCAATTCAGCATAGTCGATAGCTTCTTCACGGGAAGTGATGTCCCAGGTCCTCCAGGGGGCAATGATATCCAGTTCAGGTGCCAGTGCCTTGATGCCCATTTCAAAACGGACCTGATCGTTTCCTTTACCCGTACAGCCATGGCAGATGGCATCCGCACCCTCATGTTTGGCTATATCGACAAGCGCTTTTGCGATGATGGGTCGCGCCGTAGCCGTTCCCAGTAAATATTTATTTTCATAAATGGCACCTGCTTTTAAAGTCGGGAAGATGGAATCATAAACGAATGCCTCTTCGATTTCTGCCAGATAAAATTTGGATGCTCCCGTTTTCAAGGCTTTTTCTTCTAATCCGATCAGTTCATCGTCCTGACCGACATTTGCAGTAACGGCAATGATTTCACTGCCATAATTCTCTTTTAACCAGTGAATGATGACCGATGTGTCTAGTCCCCCGGAATAAGCCAGTACGATCTTTTTATACGTTTTATCAGTCATATGTCATTCTCCTTTAGTTTTGTAGTTTAGTTGATCCCATTTTTGGGTATAAAAAAAACGCCTTCTGTTTTTACACAGAGACGATTGCATCGCGGTACCACTCTATTTGCAGACAAATTAGTGTTGTTTTTAAAAAAGTAACACTGGCTGCCTGCCAACTCATAGCATTAACGCTGCACACGGCTTTTCTACTTAAGACAGAGACTGACTCAAACTGAGTGAACCGTTAAGATTCCTCCTCAAGTTTTGACAGGTGGCTTATTTCAGAAAAGCATCTCACAAGCTCGTTTCAATGATTGTTCATGTCAACCTTCCACTCTGTGCTGACTCGCTGTAATGAATGAAATCATTTACTCTCTTGTTCTTTGATGTTAGGAGCATTCTATAACGTGCGTAATCGAATGTCAACACAAATATTCGTTATTCCGTATATTTTTTTAATTTATGTAGAAAAGATGTCTTTTAACTCTTTTTTTATACATTTGAAATTCTTTTAATGTATAAAAAAACAGAACGGGATGAACCCGTTCTGTTTTACAATAGAATCACAACTGTTATCTTTCCGGAAAACTGGTCATTTATCCTTTATTCAGTTCATTAGTCAGTTCAATAATACGGTCGACAGATTCGTCCAGATATTTAATGGTATCTGTCAACGGTTGGTCGGTCGTGATATCCACGCCGGCTACTTTGGTTGCTTCAGCCGGTACTTTTTGTCCCCCCAAGGCCAGGAAGTCCAACCAGCCATCCACTTTTTCTTCGCCACTCTTGATTTTCAGGAAAGCCTGCGTCGCAATCGTCAATCCTGCTGAATAGGTATATGGATAAAGTCCCATGTAATAGTGGATCTGACGCATCCAGGTGAGCTCTGCGCCTGGTTCCAGTTCAACTGAATCTCCCCAGAATTGTTCCAGGACGTCACGCGTTAATTCACTCAACTTGTTGGCATCGAAACTCTTGCCTGCATCGATCAAGCGGTACACTTCACGCTGGTATGCGGCTTCAAGTAAATGCGTCACAAAGTTGTGGAAGTATGTTTTCGAGATCATTTTAGATAGCACGTTACGTTCCATACGCGGGTCTTCCGCTTTGTCTTTCAAGTAGTCCGTTAAGAGCAACTCATTAAAGGTCGACGGTCCTTCGATTATGTACAAGGATGGACGCGCACTCGTCAATGGGTTGTTCTCATTTGACAAGATCCCCTGACCCGCATGTCCCAATTC
>NZ_JAWOBT010000012.1:0-43480 GCF_046484155.1 Alkalibacterium sp. | reverse complement strand
TACCCGTTCTCGTAACGAATGGCGTTATTGACGCTCTTTGCGGTATAAGATTGTCGGGCATGGTGTTTGGCTTTGAATCGTGGGTGCTTGAAGTGTCCCTTGTTCGTGAAAAACTTTTTGAATGCCCCCGTTAAATCTGTTGAGACCTGTTGGAGGCTGGTGGAATCCGACACCTTTAAAAAGGCATGCTCCCGTTTCAGTGTGGGGAGGAGAATGTTCAGGTCGTACTCGCTCAACGTGGGCAGTGTGGGGTTGCTTTCATACCGTTCGTTCCACATGTCTAAAAATTGATTCCACACAAAACGGGCATTGCCGATGTTCTGCATGACTTGCGCTTGTTGGTCTGGTTTCAGGGTTAACTTGCCTTTAATGCCGATTAACATCTAGCGTTGCCCCCTCTTTATATGGTATACTTATTATATCACATATGAAGTTAAAAAAACTATTGAAGCGCTTGATTAAAGCCGATGGAGGGATACATATGTATACAAAAACACGCACCAATGTTTACCGCACGACCTACCATCTAGTCTGGGTGACAAAATACCGCAAAGCCATCTTCACAACACCCGAACGCCGTCAGGCAATGACGGCATTCCTGTACACGATAGCCGAAAATAACGACATCACCATACTGGAGAGTGAAGTTGTGGACGACCACGTTCATTTAGTCGTGTCCTTCCCACCGAACAAGTCCATCAGTTCGGTAATGAAGGCATTAAAGGGCGCTTCTGCGAGGGACTGGTTCAAACAGTTCCCCGATACAAAAAAGGAACTATGGAAAGGCTCGTTATGGTCTCATAGTTACTTTGCCAGTACCATTGGCGATGTATCCAGAGAGGTCGTCATGCAATATGTACAAAACCAACTAAAGGAATTCAATAGCGGGCGTTCGAGACGCGATTCATTCCCCGGTTGAAACCAGAGGTTTTCTCGCTAACGCCCCTTATAAAATATACCGCAAAAGGGCCGGTGCTAGTGCAATGAGAAAAGTAGGGGCACAGCAAGCAAATCCCGTTAACATACTGGGTAAAGTCCCTAGCAATCCATAGCCGGTGTTGATCCGACAAGTTTTTCGATAGCGGTAAGCAAAGACTGCCACCATGATGTTGGATCCCACAAGTATTCCAAGGATTATCCCTAACAAAAGATTCATCGGTGCTAGAAAAATACTAATGCCACCAAAGGTAATTGCCGCGATGGGTTCCCAAACGAAGGGAGCTCTTGACACGTACATTCTGGAAAGTGGGTTGTCCACTACAAACACCTCAAAAGACCCTTCTTGAAAAAATAGATGATCGATACTAATGAGATAAACGATAAAGTAAAGAACCATCACAAGGATTCCCACGAACTTCGCCTTGGGATCCTCCCAAATTTTACGAAACTTATTAAACCACTGTTTTTTATTCATAGACCATCGTCTCCGGGAAAAAAGCATACCAAGCGAACCACATGACATCATAGGAATTGACAAAGATTTCTTCTTCCTCATCTTCAATAAAAACCCTTGCGGTATCTAGCGCTTCATCATAATTAGCTACAAGGGAATGGTCCCCCAGATTAAAGCGGATGATTTTTTCCTCGGCTAATGATTTCTTTGGAATCGCAAAGGGTTCGTCTCCTACTCGGCCGGCTATCATAACTTCCTTATTTTGAAATTGGTCATTTTCAAACATTACCGGATAAATTAACGCGTTACTAATATAATAGCCACTGCTTTCAACGTAGGACCCATAGGGATCATCAGTATAATCCCTGATAAAACCGGTGTCTTCCGATAATACCCGAGCATCGTCATACTGTTCCTTCACCCTTCCCCAAGTAGACCAGAGAACGGGGAATTCTTCCAAACGCTGCCCCTTCAACTCCCCATCCACAGCAATACCTAAAATTTGAGGGAAATAGCTGTCGGTTTCCCGATCATACATCACCAGATTACTGTTGATCAGTTTTCCTGAGGTGCCAAAATCTGTTTCAATTCCTTGAAAACTTCCTTTATATCCAATGGCTGAACCAGTAAGGGGACAATAGGTAATGCTTACCTTCTCGCCATTAAATTCTTCGTTAACGATTTCATGCCATACTAAAATTCGCTGGGGATAAATAAATACCCTATCCTCGGACTCGACGATAAAAACAGCATCCTGATCTTCCATGAGGGAATCCGCTTCTGCCATAGATTCGTATATTGCCTCCTCAACAGGTGGTATCCCGTCCGGTGGAGGTCCTCCACTTTGAATAAAGTCATGGTAGGCCGTGAGTCGCTCATCGGTCATGCTTTCAAAATCAATCAGGGATTCAGCTCGTTCCTCTTCAGTCTGTGCTTCCTCATTTTCCTCAGACTGCCGATTGTTACTAAGCACAAAGACTCCAACAACAATCACAACAAGTATAGCCAAACTGACAATGATTTTATATTTTCGACTTTTCATTATTCCGCCTCCTACACTAATGAAGAATAGGCCGTGGTCACTTTATGCTTATTTAATTATCCACTGACTTCTGTCAAAAATCAATTCATTGAGCTCCTTTTCATGGCAGAAAAAAAGTATGTTAAAAAATGCAGGGAAACAACAATTTTACATTGTCATTTCCCTGCATTTACAAGCTTTCCATGGTTCGCACTTATATGATTTTCTTGATAATCTTAACACTCATGTCTAGGTACTCTTTCTAATGATCTGATTAACAATTATTTATCTTCCTTATACTTTTAACTGGTGAAAACAGATAAGTCTATACGCTGTGTCCACTCCCGATTGCTTCTTTTACGTTTTCAAATCCATACTTTTTCAAAGTAGCCGGCAGTTGGTCAATCAATTCTTTGCATATCATCGGATTCTGAAAATTCGCCGTACCCACAGCAACTGCACTGGCACCGGCCATTAAAAACTCCAGAACATCTTCGGGCGTCAATATGCCACCCATCCCAATGATAGGAATATTAACAGCTTTGTATACATCATAAATCATGCGGATAGCCACAGGCTTGATAGCCGGTCCTGAAAGTCCACCTACCTTATTACTCAACAGTGGACGCCGTTTATCGAGATCGATTTTCATCCCAGTCAGGGTATTGATCATCGTCACCCCATCGGCACCTGCACTCTCTACCGCTTTTGCTATGCTGACAATATCCGCTGCGTTTGGTGACAATTTCACATAAACGGGAACATTAGAATGTTTCTTTACACGTCTTGTGACTTCATAGGCGACTTCCGGTATTGTACCGAACTGTACACCTCCCTCTTTAACATTTGGGCAGGAGATATTCAACTCTATCGCATCAATAAGATCAGTTTGTTGGAAAGCTTTGGCTACATTTTCGTATTCTTCAATCGTACTGCCGGCAATATTGGCAATAACAGGAAGATCGAATGTTTTGAGAAAGGGTAGTTCATTTTCAATTATTTTATGGACACCTGGATTCTGCAATCCGATAGCATTCAGCATACCTGATTTTGTTTCTGCTACACGTGGTGTCTGATTTCCTAACCGCTTATGCTCCGTTGCAGCTTTGATCATAATGGCACCCAGTTCACTCAGATCATAGAACTGACTAAATTCACGGCCAAAGCTAAAACATCCTGATGCCGGCATGATGGGATTTTTCAATTTTAATCCTGGTAATTCGATTGCTAGAGACATTATATTTTCACCTCGCCTGAATGGAATACGGGTCCGTCCTGACAGATTTTCTTATTACTTTTCTCGTCTTTTGTCGGAACTACACAGGCATAGCAGGCGCCAATCCCACATCCCATTCTTTCCTCCAATGACAGAAATCCTTTATCATCTTTAAGTTTTATCTCAATCGCCTTTAACATGGGGGTGGGCCCACAGGCAAAATAATAGTCGAATTTAGGCTGCTCCTGTTCAATTATATCTGTGACATAGCCTTGATGCCCATAACTACCATCATTTGTTGTCACATAACACTTCCCAAGACATTGGAACTGCTCTTCATAAAAGACATCTTCTTTTGACTGAAATCCAATGACTGTAGTGACATGAACCCCTTTTTCTATCAGCTTTTTTGCTAAATAGTAGAGAGGTGGCACACCAATACCTCCACCCACTAAGAGAGCGTGTGTCATCTCCAGCTGATCGATTCTATACCCGTTACCGCACGGAATGAGCATATTAAGTGAATCATCTTTTCTTAGCCGACTCAGCTTTCGTGTTCCTTCTCCAAGTTCTTTGTAAATAAGTGTTAACTGATTTCCTTCCTTATCTAAATCAGCAATGGAAATCGGACGTCTGAGCATATGCTCACTTGAGGATCCGATTTGAATATAGACAAACTGTCCGGGTCTAATCGTTTCAAGAAGATCTTGATCTACGTGAATATTAAGTTTGACAGTATCTTTTGCAATTACGGTAATTGACTTTATATTTGTCTCTATAAGTTTCATTAACAATAGCCTCCAGTATTTTTACAGTAACTTCAATTAAAATGGTATTTTATAAAGCTGCTTATATGACCTTTTTTGAGTATGCATTTATTATTTTTTAGACATAAAAAACCCCTTTGCAAAGCTGCAAAGAGGTAGACGTGCAGAAAATTAAGCGCACATATCCCTATACAACCTTGCATGCCTCACAGGACTTGCTTAAAGGTGCTGGTGATTCGATTTATCAGGATATACAAAGATGTATATCTGAATAATTACCATTTTGAAACTGTTCTACTTAAACAGTTATTCACAAACTTGATTCACAACAAATAAAAAATACCCTTTCTCCGTGTATGAGAAAAAGGATATAGATAGACCTACTCTATATTATTACGTTCCTTCTCAGTCTCACGGGACTGATGTTAAAGGTTCTTTTGTTATGTCTAATTATTCCAATAAAGGAGAGAGAAGTCAACCCTTTTTCTGTTTTGTTTGTGTTTCATTGAGTGTTACTTCACATTTTTATTATAAATCGAAAAATGATCCCCTGAAATAACTTAATTAGTTACTTCCAGGGGATCATTAGCTTTTTTTGTAGTATTACATTTGATCTAAATCTATATCAAGCACTAAAGGTGTATGGTCTTGTCGTTCTCCGGAATCAATCATGTCTGATTTTTGTACTTTATCAGCCAGCCTGTCACTTACCAGCCAGTAGTCGATCCTCCAGCCAGAGTTATTGACTTTGCTTGTTTTGGCACGCTGGTTCCACCAGGAATACTGCCCTGTCACATCGCCATTTACATACCGGAATGTATCTGTAAATCCTTTATTCAAAAGTTTCGTAAATCCTTCACGCTCTTCATCTGTAAAACCAGCTGACAGATGATTTCTGTCTGGATGGGCTATATCGATTTCTTTATGGGCGACATTAAAGTCCCCTGTTGCAAGAACGGGCTTCTTAGCATCCAAACTGGCCAAGTATTCTGCATACTTTTCATCCCATTGTTGACGCTCTTCTAGTCGAACTAATCCTGAACCGGCATTGGGTGTATATACTTGCGTCACAAAAAAATCGTCAAATTCCAGCGTGATCATACGTCCTTCTACATCCATTGTATCCGGGGCATCAATATTCGGATAGGTCACAAGAGGCTTTAAATTTTTCTTATAAAGAAACATCGTGCCGGCATAACTTTTTCTTGCAGGTTCTTCAGAAATACTCCATACATATTCGTAATCAGGAAATAAATCGTTTATAATCCCCTCATGTTTTTTTGTCGGCCCGGTTCGAGGTAGTTTGGTTTCCTGAATCGCAATAACTTCCGGATCTTGCTCTACTATCTTATTCATTACTTCTCTAGACATGACCGCTCGTGCTGAATCGCTCGTCAACGTTGCATTTAATGAATCAATATTCCATGTAATTAATCTCACTGTTAGGCTCCTTTATAACTTTTTACTCTAACTACTCTTTTCATATTAACATTATATAGGGAATAGAACGATTATTGTGACTAAATTTTAAACACACTATAACACTGAACTTTAGGGGAGGGAGATATTTCCTTGACAATGCTTATCTGCTTGAAAATTAACAAACCACTAAAAACAGCGATATACGCTATTTTCAGAGGCTTATATACTTATTTTTTAGTTAATAATGTAACGCTTTCGACATGGCTCGAGAGGACAGAATGGATGTCTTTCAAATCGTCGGTTGTCAGCAATATATAATTGGTCTATAACAACCATATGAACAAAGGCCTTGGTGATTATATTCTTATTTTTTTTAAAAATATTCAAGCCATTGTATGAACCCCTGTGCAAAAATCTCAGACATTTGTGTCCTTACATTTAATTCTATTTTATCCACTCTGACAACTGTAAAATCATAACCTCGTCCAACTTGCATTATTGTTGCCCGATAATGTCCAAGAGTCGCTGTGAGTGGTTTGTTAAACCTTACTCAGTGGGATTTCCACTCACTATATTCTAGGCCCTTATTCTTGGCGCACTATCTGACACCAAAACTCTGGATATTACCTGTCTCTTGTTTTGCATAATAAGAATATAAGGGCTTTTGTAGCTATATTGATTTTCTTATCGCTTTAAATCCTGATATGATATCATTTAATTCTTCTGTGATGTTGTTTTGTCTTTTTCGTCTAAATAAGTCGTTTAGTTCCTCTAATTGATTGTCTATATTTTTTTCGGCAGATTGCATAGATGCTAGCCGGCTGGCATTTTCCGATGCCATAGAAAAGCAAAAGGTACGGTATAGTGTGATGAAAAAATATTGTCTTATTAGGTCCGAAATGATTTCCTGCTTTTCCGCAAAATAGGTAGGAAGGCCCTTTGACTCCCATTGCACTTTATTCTTTGACAATTCCACTAAATCGATTGGAAAGAGTAATTCCGTATCTTCGATAAATATTGAAGCATCATGTGGCTTGTTATAATAAAGGACAATTTTTTCAATAGGCATTTCGTCTCGAATTTCATCGATCTGAACAAGTAATTTGTTCACCATGGAGAAAATAATGTCTGTTGACTGTGGCTGCATAAAAGTCTTGCGAATCGTAACATCATCCTTCAATCTTTGAAATATCTGCTGCCCGATGACGATCACTTTATCGTCCGTGTTTTGGGAAATATGTTCCAAGGCAAAAGAACTTATCCTTTCGTTGACCCTGCCAGCAAGGCCATGGTCTGATCCAAATATAATATGAAGGGTATTGCCCTTTTGAATTTCCTCAGATGATTCCATTTCTTCGTCTTCTGATAAAACAATAAACAAAGACATATCCAAAATGCTCCGATACTCCATAGAAGCTTTGGCTGCGTTTTGGAATTGATTGATGTTGGCCGAAGCATGTGCTTTCATCGTGCTTACAATGGTGCGGAGATTTTCTGCGGAATCTATGCTTTTCTTTATCCCTTGTAATCCCTGCATCAGATATCCATCTCCCTTTTAAGTATGTCTTTTATTTTTTTTATAAAAGTATTTTTTACTTCATCTTTCAATTTTTCATCACCCAATAAATGCTCGCGAAATGCATCGTCTTCTCGTACAGCTTTTCTTATATGTTCCTCCGCCTCATCGATTCTGTCCAGTGCAACAGCGTCCAACACCCCCGTCGTGACAGCCATCAGAACACCTATTTGCTCTGTAACTTCGATCGGTGAATGCTGCGGCTGGTTTAAAACCTGACGTATTCTCCAGCCCCGTTCAAGCGTTCTTTTGGTCGATTCATCCAGTCTCGTCCCAAAACTTGAAAACGATTCTAATTCTTCAAATTGAGAATAGGCAAGCTTTAACTCACCGGTTATATTCCGGTATGAAGGAAGCTGGGTTTTCGCACCGATTCTGGATACAGATAACCCTATTTGGACGGCCGGAAGGTTACCTTTCTGGTAGAGCTTCGGCGAAAGATAGATTTGCCCGTCCGTAATCGAAATAAGATTTGTGGGAATATATGCAGATAAATTTTCTGCCTGTGTCTCTATAATCGGCAGCGATGTGATACTTCCACCCCCAAACTCGTCTTTTAAATGGGTGGATCGCTCGAGAAGTTTAGAATGAATATAAAATATATCTCCCGGGTAAGCTTCCCGTCCGGGCGGTCTTTCCAGTAAGAGAGACAGCTCCCTGTAGCCCCTTGCATGCTTGGTTAGATCGTCATAAATAACAAGCACATCTCTGCCTTTTTCCATAAAATATTCCGCTAAAGATATGGCCGCATATGGAGCTATATAAGCAACGCCCGGTGGATCTTCGGAGCCTGCTACCACAACGATTGTATTTTTCATCGCATCTTTTGATTTAAGCGTATTAATAATTTTTGATACAGATGTAATCTGTTGACCGATAGCACAGTATATACACACGACGTCAGTGTCTTTTTGATTGATGATCGTATCGATTGCAATCGTAGTCTTGCCGGTTTGTCTGTCACCAAGAATCAATTCTCTTTGACCCCTTCCTAAAGGGAAAAGGGAATCGATTACTTTTAGACCTGTTTGTAACGGCTCAAATACAGGGGCTCTTTTCATAATCGACGGCGCTACTCTTTCCATCGGAAGATATTTTTCCGGCGTTACAGATCCCTGGTCATCCAAGATTTTTCCCAAAGGACTTATAATCCTTCCTAAAAATTCTTCTGAAACCGGTATGTCTGCTACTTTATATGTTCTTTTCACTTTTTGACCTGCTTTAATGCCATAAAAATCCCCGAGGAGTATAACACCTATAGCGTTTGGGTCTAGATTGAAAGCCAAACCCATCGTTCCGTTTGGGAACGCTATCAACTCTTCATTTTTAACATTTCTAAGCCCTTTAACCTTAGCAATTCCGCTGTCGATCGATACAATCGTTCCGCTTTCCTCTATATTGATTTGATTGAAATCCTTGGCCAATGCTTTATCTATGGATTCCTCCAAAGCTTTGAATTGATTTTCTAACATTGGAAGCGCTCCTCATCAATTAGTGTCCAGACTCTTGATAATATCTTTTTCTATTTCATTTAAATAGTTCTTGATATTCGTATGAACAGTATAGGTTTCTAAATATAACTCATAGCCTAAAATCAGTTCGGGATCCGTTTCATAATGTATCTCTTTTACGTTTTTTAGTTGTTCCTTTAAAACATCTTCAATCGATTTCTTTTCGTGTTGCGATAAATCTTGAAAGGAATGCACTTGCACGTGTTCTTCTCTTTTTAAATCCTCCAGTTCGGGTATGTTTTGTTTTATATTTTTTAAATTAAGAATAAACGTATTAAATACTTCACTTTCAAGTTCCTTGTAAGATATTACCTTCAAAATGCGAGCTGCTATTTTAACAGCGCTCTCTCCTAGGTTTTTCCTTAGGTGCTGTTTGAAATTTTCTTTCTCGTCTTCAATTTCTTTTAAATAAACATGCCGTTTACTTTCGGCTTCCTTTTTATAGTCGTTTAAAAGACTCTCTTTCTTTTCTTGGGCTTGTTTTCTTGCATCATCTAAAATCTCTGTTTTCTCTTTTTCTATATTTTCTATTTTTCCATCATACCTATCAATCAATCTCGTCGCTTCTTTCATTTTCATATCCGCTTCTATCTGCGCCTTTTGAATTCGCTCCTGCCTTTGTGCCATCACATTCATAACCGGCTTATAAAGTAACTTTTGTAAAATAAAAAGAATGATAAAAAAATTAATGATCTGCGCAATGATTTCGAACCAGCTTATTGTCATAATATTATCCTATGACCATATTCCAGAACGGATTGGCAAATAACAAAATCATCGATATGACAAAACAGTAAATCGCAGTGGATTCAATCATTGCAAGTCCTACAAAAAGAGTTCTGGAGATTGTGTTTGCTTCGTCAGGCTGCTGTGCAATAGATTTCAAAGCCTGTGTCACAGCGTTTCCTTCCGCGATAGCCGGCGCTATAGAGCCCACCGCAATCGTTAAGCCCGCCATGATAATGGAAACCATACCTATAAAGCCAATATTATCCATCATTATTCCTCCTTCAAATTTCCTTCCTTTTTTTCCTTTTCAATTGCTGATGCAATGTATACAATTGCAAGAATAGCGAATATATATGCTTGTATAACACCTGTCAGAAGACCAAGCGCCTGGATGACGACCGGGAAAAAAAGAGGTACTACACCCAATAAAATAGCCACGATAATACTTGAACTCAATACATTTCCATAAAGACGAATGGCCAAAGACAGCGTTCTTGATACTTCACTTATGATGTTAAAAGGCAGCATGATAAATGTAGGTTTTATATATTCCTTTAAATATCCGACAATGCCTCTGTCATCGATACCATATTTGGGTACGGCCACAAAAACACACAGCGCCAAAGCAATACTTGTATTTAATGAACCTGTGGGCGATATAAATCCTGGTACGATGGACAGTACATTTGACACAAGTATAAATATAAACAACGTGCCTACAAATGGAAGATACTTGCTCGGGTCCTGTTGACTTATTTGTCTGATTTGGCTGTTAATCGTCTCTATTAAAGCTTCCAATATATTTTGCCCTTTAGAGATTTCGCCTTCTACCTTCATATTTCTTGTGACCATATACGATATGGCGGCCAAAATAATCATAACGATCCACGTAAATACCAACGTTGCCGTAATTCTTACAAATCCCGACTCAAAATAGACTATTTCACTTGGATCAATATTCATTTAGTCCCCCCCATTTTTGAGTTTTTCTGTCGTCTTCTCTATTTTAAAAATCATTATAACACGCACTAAAAACATGCCAAGCATTGCATACAATATTCCCTTGTATCCACTTTTCGAAACGTAAAATAAAACACTCAGCAATACGGCCATCCTGACTATAAGGCTGCCTATCATAAGAAGACCTGGTTGTTTCACCTCCGTTAACTTTTGAATCGTCCAATAAAGCCCACCAAAGAAAATGATACCCAAAATGACACCAATAAAAAAATTAATCATTATGATCCTTCCTACTTATCTTCGTTTTTTCCTTTATCCAGCGCCATGCGTTAAACGAACCCAAAATGATGCCTGCGAATAAAAGCGTGAGCGTCCACGAAAAGCTTTGGGTAAATCTTTTATCTAAAAAGATTCCAAGGGCAATGCCCAATACTGTAGGTATTGAAACGGACCATCCTACAATCCCAAAGAGGTTTAGCCCGAACATGATTTCGCTTCCTTCCTCATGCGCTCTCATTTTTTTCGCAGAATCTTTTTTTACTGTTTCAAGAAGCTCTTCTTCAGTTGACCCTTTTTTCTTATCCAAAAGGATTCCCCCCTTTACGTATCAAGTTCCATAAACTTCCGAATCGTCTCTGTTTCCAGTCTTATAAGTACTTCTCTAGCTTTTCTTTCTTTTTCATCTATTTTTTTGAAAGTATCTTCTACTGTTTGGCTCAATTCGCTTAAAGATTCTCCGGCGATCGCCTGCATGGTAACCAGATAAACGGTGTCTCCCTGCTTGACCGCTACGCCATGACTAATCGCATAATAAGGATTCTTCTCTGTATTTATGTGCAAAATGCCCGGCCTTAAACTCCAAGTTGCGTCTATATGTTTTGGGAGAATCTGAAACTCTCCATTGGAACCGGGCGCTGTAATTTTTTGCACATCCGTATCTAAGATTGTTTTATAAGGAAGAGTAATTTTAAGTCTCATTTTTTTCTTCTCTTTTCTTTTTTCGTTCTACCGCTTCTTCTATATTACCAATCATATAGAGATCACTTTCTTCGTAATTTTGGAACTCATCATTTAAAATCCGCTCGCACCCCTCAAGAGAATCTTCGAGCTCCACCAATCGGCCCTTGCTTCCGGTGATTTCTGCTGTGGTAAAGAACGGTTGCGTTAAAAACCGCTCCAATTTCCTTGCCCGGTGGACGACGTTGCGGTCCTCCACAGAGAGTTCTTCTATACCCAACATTGCAATAATGTCTTTAAGCTCTTCGTACGTTGCGAGAGTCTTTTTTATTTCGCGCGCAATCCTGTAATGCTTTTTGCCTACAATCGTCGCATTCAACATATTTGAGGAAGAATTTAAAGGATCAATCGCCGGGTAGAGCCCTTGGCTTGCTCTTTTTCTTGACAGCACAATAGATGCCGACAGATGGGAAAACGTGTGCGTTGCACTTGGGTCGGTAAAATCATCTGCAGGAACATATACCGCCT
The DNA here is from genome assembly GCF_046484155.1 of Alkalibacterium sp. Taxonomy (GTDB): domain Bacteria; phylum Bacillota; class Bacilli; order Lactobacillales; family Carnobacteriaceae_A; genus Alkalibacterium. The sequence continues at coordinate 31,400 of NZ_JAWOBT010000012.1, read as the reverse complement.
GAATCGACGTAATCGCACCGGATTTCGTGCTCGAAATCCGCTCTTCCAGTTCCGCCAATTCGCTTGCTAAAGTAGGTTGATATCCGACTCTTGAAGGCATCTTGCCCATAAGACCGGAAACCTCCGACCCTGCCTGTATAAATCTAAATATATTATCGATCAGAAGAAGTACATCTTTTTTTTGCACGTCCCTAAAATATTCTGCCATAGTAAGGGCTGCGTGACCCACCCTAAATCTGGCGCCCGGAGGTTCATTCATCTGCGCAAAAATAAGAACTGCATTTTCTAAAACTTTAGCTTCTTTGACTTCTCTATATAGCTCTTCTGCCTCTCTGGACCTTTCACCAATACCGCAAAAAACACTATATCCTTTTGTCTTTTTTGCCGTATTGTTTATAAGCTCTGTAATCAGGACTGTTTTCCCTACGCCGGCTCCTCCAAACAGACCTGCTTTTTCACCTCGAGCCAATGGGGTAAGAACATCTATTGCTTTAATGCCGGTTATAAACAATTCATTAGTTGTGTTTCTTTCGGAAAAAGGAACAGGTTTTTGATGAATCGATCTTGTATTTACACCTGTTAGGTCTTCGCCATTTAGCGTATTTCCAAAGACGTCGAACATTTTACCTAAAATCTCTTCTCCTACAGGAACTTTTATAGGCTTCCCTGTATCCGTTACTGCATCCCCTCTGGATAGCCCTCCGGTAGAAGTTAAAGCAATTGAACTGACGGTTGAATCATCTATATAGGATGCAACCTCCATGATGATTTGATCATCTTCTCCGGTAACAAGTTTATTGTTAATAAAAGGTAACTCCTGCTCAAATACAACATTAATTATGCTTCCTCTGATACTTTTTATATAACCTTGATTTTTACCCATAAAGTATCATCCTCAACATATCACAAATTTTTGTATATTCTTGCACGTGATTTGAATTGTATACTATATATTATAAAAAAATTGTATCAGCTATTCCTCACATTTGTCAAACATATGGGTTCTATAACAAATCGTGTCAGAAAGTTCGTTAGAACTCACCAACACGATTTATTATAAAACTCTGTATTTTACTGTAAAATTTTTATCACCACGTCGTTTTTTCACTACCTAGTTAATAATATGACACTTTCAATATGTGTCGACGTGATAATACGTGCAAATAAGATTATGAAGTAGCACCTGCCATAATACATAATTAATATTTTTCATTGTCAAATCATGCTAGATAGTTTCCAATCTGGTACATTTTCCAAAAAGACTTCTATGGGTGTTTTGTAGTTTAATGTCTTTCTGGATATATTGCTTCTTTTGTTCGCGACAGAGGAAACGAAGGTCTGATTAATAGTGTCAAAATCCATTTGCTTGAAATGAAAATGTCTAACATCATATTGAGTGATTTTTTTTAATTTTATCAAGTACTTTGTTGCTTCTGTTTTCTTGTATATAGAAGATACAAGAAAACTCCTAATATGATCCATATGCCTCCTGCTATAAATGCTTTCGCACTTACATCAAATATCCAAAATGACAGAATTATTTGTAGAATGATTGCTGTGACAGGTATATAGGGGAAGTAAGGCATTAAATAACCGTAATCCAATTCCGCTCCTCTTTCATTCCTAATCTTGATTACTGAGATATTGACAAAAAGAAATAATAAGAGAAACATAAGTCCAGCGCCCGCAGCAACATCCTTTACAGGAAGTATAGTCGCAACAGTAATAATAATTAAAGATGATAATAGTATCGCTATATGTGGGGTCTTGTATTTCTTAGAAACTTTCCCCATGATTTTTGGAAGATTTTCATCTTTACCCATCGCATAAGATACCCTGGAAGATGAATAGATCGTTGCATTTAAAGCAGATGTACTTGCAAAAATCGCTGAAAAAGATACAACTATTCCACCATAAGGTAATAAATTTTTTATTGCATCAGCAAACCCTGTTACCCCTTGCTGTTCAAACCAATTCCACACGGACATTCCATCAGTACTAACACCAATAATGACCGCAAAAGCTATCAGCAAGTAAATCGTAGTGACTATTATCATTGAATAAAATATTGCTTTAGGTATATCTTTCTTAGGGTTTTTTGCTTCTTCACCAGCTTGTGCAATGATTTCAAAGCCTTCAAATCCTATATAGATAACTCCCATAGTTGGTAATATTTTTCCCCATCCATTTGGTAGGAATTGAGAGAAATTCGAGAGCTTATCCGGATTCATAACTACTGCCGCAATTCCTCCAACTACAATCATGGCCATGACACCTATTTGTCCTAAAGTTATATAGATACTTGCTTTACCTGTTTTTGATGATCCTGAATAATTAATACCTGTAAAAATCAATACAATTAATATTGCTGTTACTGTTTTAAAAGTATTAATTTCGATTAAAATATTGTCAAGATAATCAAAATTCTGCAATAATAAAGAAAGATATTCTGCAAAGGTTATAGCATAAAGACTACCTGCTATAGTAGCTCCAAACCAAGCAACCCATCCTGACATAAATCCAATAATCCCCCCAAAGGCTTCTTGTACATAAATATATCCACCTCCAGCCTTTGGAATCACAGAAGCTAACTCTGCATAACTCATTGCAGAAAGAAATGCCAGTAGTCCATTTAATGCATAAGCTATAAGAACTCCACCTGGTCCGGAAATTCCCACTGCAATACCAGTAGCCACAAATATTCCAGCTCCCATCATCATGCCTGTTCCCATCATTACCAAGGGAAATAGCCCTAAATCCCTTGAAAGTTCTGATTTATGGGATATATCTTCTTTATTCACTTACCCTACTCCTTTTTAAGTTAAGTTTTATTTCATTATTTTTTTTACTTTTCTTGATTCTCATCTACAATCTTTTCCTTTTTCTTGTCTATAGATTTAATGATTTTTATAGACTTTAGCAATAGAAACCATGTCAGACTATAGGTAGAGAAAATAACTACTGTACCTAATATCGTATCAAAATCCAACTTTCTACACACCCTTTGTTTAAACTATTAATTTATCAAGATAAATACTTTCTTAATCTTTGATATACAAGCATGCTGCAACGTCTCCACCATAGTATACTATCACTGCTACATTAGTAATGACATTGGAACAAGGATCACCGTTTCAACTCCACAAAAATGCCGAATAATACTGACACTTCTTTATCTTTTAATTTATCCTTCAGTTTATAACCATGTGAATAGCTTTCGCGATTTATCATATAAATCTCTTATGGACATATCGCTTTCATCAGTTATTAAGATGCTCGTAGTTAAATATGTATTTATTTCATACCTGTCTCATCCTGAAGTATCCTTTACTTATCTTAGAACTGAAAAGGTTTTTCAATATCCAGAAAATACTGATTTTTTTTGATGACCAGAGACCGTCAGACTTTGTGAGATGCCAAAAATCTGTTTTTATAATTTCAGATAAGCTAAACTTCTATTCTCCTATGACAATTATAGGAAAGATGCTGAAACTATTCTAAATGGCAGCATCGGAATATATAATCAGAGTACATGAAACCCGTTTCAATATCAATTAGCAGTAAAGCTGCCAAGGTAATCTCCCGGCGGTCAAGTGTAGGCTTATTTCTTTTAATGAAAAGACTGACTCCATCAAAAATAGCAAAAAGATTAAAATAATTATATACCTCCAGTCCATGAGTTAAAATCTCTAGACTTAAAACGAAGCAACGCTATTTTTTTGCAAACTATCATCTCTTATTTTTCCTGCTCATCTAAAAGGTTCCTCAATATCGGATATCGATACATCCTCTGCAGTAGAACTTGGGCAGCAGCGGCCAGCTCAATAATTTGTTCATTAATCTTATAATAGTAGTGACCTCAAGCTTCGTTATAAAAAATAATTAAATAAACCCCTGATAACAACTTAAATACGTCGTTATCAAGGGTCGAAAACTTATTATCTTGTCAACAGAGTAATACTTTCCACGTGTGTTGAGATTATAGTAAATTTAGAATAAAGGATAGAAGGAGTACTTGCAAATTTTTTTATTATTGCCGAAAAATTAGTAAAGCCCCTTTTACCTCATCTAATCTTGAATGGAGAGCTGATACAGTTTATCGTCATTTTCTTCCGGATCACCCCGTCCATCTGTGTTATTACTGATGAAATAAAGCTGATCATCTTCTATCAGTACATCCCTGATCCGCCCGAATTCAGATGCTACTTCTCTCTGCTCACCAGTTTCAAGATCAAATTCAAAAACAGCAGTCCCTCTTAACCCTGCCACATATACTTTCCCATCATAGTAATCCATTCCAGAAGGAGCCCAAGTCTCTTCATCTCCCGAAGTGAAGATTGGTGCAAGCATACCCTCTTGTTCCTCGTCTCCTTCAATGATCGGCCAACCGTAATTCATACCAGCTTCTATCCGGTTGATTTCATCATTTCTATTGTTGCCATGCTCACTTGAATACAGTGCGCCTTCAGAAGACCAGGTAATTCCTTGCGGGTTTCGGTGTCCATAACTGTATACATAGGAATCTGAATAGGGATTGTCATCTGGAATCGATCCATCAAGATTCATCCTCAAAATTTTTCCCGCCAGTGACTCCAGGTCCTGTGCCAATTCTGGTGCAGATGCATCACCCGTCGTTGCATAAAGCATGTCATCAGGTCCGATCTTTAGTCGGCCACCATGATGGACCCTTCCACTTGGGATTTCATCGAGCAGTATATCCTCTTCCTGCCAGACGTCTCCACCTAACTGCAAAGTAACGATACGGTTCAGAGGTCCATTGCTGGCTTCATAGGTGTAATAGGCGTAGGCTAAGTTGTTTTGCGAAAATTCCGGATCGAGAACGAATCCTAATAAACCTGCTTCTGGAACCAGAGAAAGTTCCTGTTCCAGCTCCACATCCTGCCTTACAGTCTCTCCATTTTCGATTCGCGTGATATAGCCAGGTCTCTCCGTCAAGAAGAATGTATCGCCCTCTTTTTCGATCGTCCAGGGTATCTCGAGGTTTTCTGCAATTAATTCGGGCTCGCTAAAGGCTTTCCTTTGATCCTCAGGCTCATCAATTTCTGTTTCATTAGGAGTGTTTTCCGATTCACTAACGTCATTAGCCGAATCAGTCTCCGTATCCTGCTGATTATTTTCAGCACAACCAGTAATCAGTATAAACAGAGAAAGAAGTAAGACGAATTTCTTATTCATTGTCATTTGTCCCTGCCTTTCGTGTTTTCTTTTAGAGTATTATGTTAAAAAAAATACCATTCTTCATTAACTATACCACTTTATTCCTGAAACCACCTTTTTTCCCTCTTCCGACATTAATTTTACACATAGGTGCTAAATTAAATGTCATTCAATAGATGACACCAGAAAAAAAGACAAACACTAAAGTTTTTATACGTACACATTCAGATGGTGCACAGAGTCCTAAAATCAAATTAAGCCAAATAAAATAAACCCAACGGTGTTAATTGAAAAATTGGCAAACATATGTACAAGCCACGATGGATAGATATTTCCAGACTTTTCATTCAAATAATTAAAGATACAGCCCCCAGCAAACAGTCCTGTCATAGCTAACAGATATATACTCCAGTGAAACCATCCACTTGTCATACCTACATGATACAAAGCAAACAGTAAAGCACTGAATACATAGGCAAAGAGGCGTCCAGCATTTTCCTTCAAAATCAGAAAAGCGAAACCTCGAAAGAAAAATTCTTCCAGCAAAGAATTAATTAGAGAGATATAAATGGCAACATATATAAAATTATGTTCATTGACACCAATATTGGCAGTTAAAGACTCACGAATCGAGGATAAATCAATATGGTTTTTTAATAGGAAATACGCAAGTAGAATAACAGAGTAAATTCCCACACCCAGTAAAATCGCAAAAATAAAATCTGACTTTTTAGGAATAAACAGTTTTTTAAAACGACTATATTGATCTTTATACCTAAGAAAGTATCCCATAGGAACAACGGAGAATAGAAAAATTTTTACAATAGATTTGTACAGATATGGCAATTGAACAAATCCGTCTATTATGCTCATCCCTAAAGCTGATAGTGTTATAGAAAGAATCAAGAATATACTTTTTCTATTTATTTTCATATTACGAAACCCCTTTAAGTACACATCACTCATTTTTAGTTACTCTAAGTAATGTTCTTTTATAGCAGAGACAGATTCCTATTTTTTGATCCAATAAACAGAACGTTGTACTTTTTTATATTTCTGGATACAACAGAGTATCAACTATTGTATCCAAGTAAACGCGCTGAAAGAATTAAATCCGCAATCATCATTTTTTTGAATGTTCTATCTTCATTCATTTTAGATAAGTAATACTATTCAAGTGAAATAAGAAACGTAATTGAAAGTATACCTTTTCATGTGGCATATTCTCAGTATAAGGTGACAAACATTAAAAGTCGAGACTATGTTTACTTCAAGACACTTTAGCCGCCATACCTTAAATAGTTCAGAATTTGAAACCTTTTGTCTGTAACATCACTATAAAAAGACTCCACACTTAAAATACTACTTTTAAGTGTGGAGTCTACTGTTCTTTTATTTTATATAAAAAGATATTAGCTAACTAAACTAAAAATCTTAAGTAAAAATGATATAAGTAAAAATTTTTAGTCACTCATCCTATTCAGCCAACTGATTGCACGGTCAATAACCGAAGAAAGGGACACTTCTCGAGCACAACTCTTCACAGAATGTCTTGCTTATTCTTTAACTTTATCCCTAATCTCACAACTTTAATCAGCAGTTTTTTCGATCCCTGTGATGCCAATTGCTCCGGGACCGCCATGACTGGAAATCACAGCACCCGCCTTCATCCAGCTGGCTTTTTGAACACCGTTTTCTCTCAGCAGATTGAAAATCATCTCTTTCTGACTGTCTTCAAAACCCGGAGCACCTACTATTAGAACGGTATCAGGTTCAATATTATAGCTTTTGAAAAAATTATTAACCATCTTTTTCAAACAGTTATCAAAGGATCCACGGTATTTCGCCCCAGAGACCAAGTATCCATTTTCTAATATAATTGACGGCTGAATCTTCAATAAATTTGCCCCATGAAAAGCCAGATTCGAGACACGGCCGCCCGCTTTTAAATATTGCAGTGTTTTAGGCAGAAAAACCATATGGGTGCGTTCTCTTATATCTTCGACAAAAGCAATAATTGCTTCAGGGCTTGTATCAGGATTATCTTCAATGAATTGAGCTGTTGCTTTAACAACAGCAGCTGCTCCGATAGATACATTCTTGGAGTCTACAAGGTAGACGTTTTTAAAGTCCTGCGCTGCAATATTTGCTGCATTAAAAGAAACAGTTGTGACTGCAGAATATCCAATATGGATGATATTAGCATCTGGATATTTATCAAAAACTTCCTTAAAGACTTCGGCATTATCTTGTGGAGAAGTACCAGATGTTTTAGGTAGATTCCCTGTTTTTTCATAATAATCAAAAGCTTTCTGAACATCAAAGCTACCATCAGGATACGTTTGATCGCCCATTGTTACATGCATCGGAATGACTTGTATATTATAGCGATCGATTATTTCTTTAGATAGATCTGAACCACTTTCAGTTGTAATAATATAGTTTTTCATAATTAACCTCCATTATTTTGGTAGATTATAGTTCCTCTACTGACTGTAGTCTTCATTGTTATCAGTATAATCATTGTACTATATATGTTTTATAATATATACTCAACTATTCGATACTGTCTTTCAGGGCCTTCTGTTGAGAAAATACTTTACAATCCTCCTCCTCCATATTTTCTGAATCAGTCGATCCATAAACATAATTCATGAGTTCTTCTTCTAAACTATCATAATGAAGTGTTAAAAATCTGGAATAGTTCCAGTCCAGCCACAGTTCATTTGAGTTGTTAATTCGTCAAACACTTTACTTGTCATATTATTATTTAACCTCTTTTTAAACTTTGTTATTTATATAATGCTTTCCAGTTTCTAAACCTCTGTTTTATAATAGTCTATACTATTATATCATAACTTAAATATTACCAATAACAATGAACAATTGGACAGAATATATTCTAATTAATACAAATTATAAGACCCCTGAAAACGTACGATGACGTTTTCAGGGGTCTTATGAGTATAATTATTTAGTTAACAGAGTGACACTTTCCACATGGCTTGTTTGTGGGAACATGTCTACTGGTTGTACTTTCTCGACACTATAGCCACCTGCGACCAATAAGGCCAGATCGCGTGCCAGGGTCGATGGGTTACAACTGACGTAAACCATTTTCTCCGGCTGCATTTCCAGTACGGCATCGATGAACTGTTCGTCGAGTCCTTTTCTTGGAGGATCGACAACTAGTAAGTCCGCTTTGCGGCCTTGCTTGCTCCATTCGAGCATGACTTCTTCAGCTGCACCGACTTGATACGTCACGTTTTCAATGCCGTTGAGTTCAGCATTGCGCTGGGCATCTTCGACAGCCGGTTCGATGAGTTCGATCCCGTAAACCTTTTTAGCTTTTTCAGCTAATGCCAGGGTGATCGTTCCAATACCACTATAGGCATCGATGACTGTTTCTTCCCCAGTCAGTTCAGCGAATTCCAATACTTTGCTGTACAGGATTTCTGCTTGTACAGTATTGACCTGGAAGAAAGAACGATGGGAAATTTCAAAGGTATGACCCAGCAATTTATCACGGTATTTGTCTTCGCCATGAAGCACAATGACTTCTTGACCGAGGATAACGTTTGTCTTTTTAGGGTTCACATTTTGAATGATGCTGACCACTTCAGGAAGTGCCTCTAGGATATCCGGAACAATCTTGCTCAGTGGGAACAATTTAGGCGTTCGGGTAACCAGGACAATCATCATTTCTCCAGTGTGGTATCCACGACGCACAAGGATATGACGCAAGTTTCCGGTATTTTCTTTTTCATTATAAGGTTTGATGCTATATTTACGCATGATGTCACGCACTGCAACGACGGCTTTATCGATCTCTGGATCCTGGATCTTGAAGTCTTCCATCGGGATCAGGTCGTGGCTTTTCTTTCTGAATACGCCAGTCTCGAGTTTTTCTTTGTTCTTGCGGACAGGGATCTGAGCTTTGTTACGGTAACCGAAAGGATTTTCCATGCCAATGACGTTTTCGACTTTAGCGTTTGGTAATTTCCCAATCTTTTCAAGAACAGTCTCAATCTGATTCTTTTTGAACTTCAGTTGTGCTTTATATGATAAATGCTGTAATGGCATAGTACCTGTTTGAGCATAGGCTTTATCTGTGATTTCCACGCGGTCTGGACTCTGATTAATAATTTTCGTCAGTTTCCCAATACCGAAAGACTTCCCGATTTTGATTACTTTAAACTCAATTGTTTCACCGACAAGGGCTCCTTCAATAAATAGTGGGTAGTGCTCTATCTTGGCTACACCGAGTCCTTCATGTGTCAGATCGATGATTTCTCCCTGATAGGTTTCGTTTTTTTCTACTGGTGCTTTAAAATTTTCCTTGCTGTTACTCATGGTATTCTCCTTTTTTGTGCTAGATTACTTTACTGTCTCTTTTAGATTATACAGGTTAGAAGCAACAAAAGAAAACGTCCGTTCAAACGGTGCGCTTTAATTAATCTTCTCCGATATTCTCTAATTTCGAGACCTGTTTTTTGAATTCTTCTTCTTTTTCTTCAGTCATCAAATCATGTGTGTTGATGGACAGATGCATACGATCCAAGTCAGTGACGATTTCCAGATGCTGCTTGTACATGCTGAACTCAGCTGGGGCATCACCACCGTATTCACCATCAATATTGATCATGAGCTGTTGCTTGTTCTGCGTTTCCGCTTTGACGTAACTCGTTTTTTTGTACAGGACTTTTGGATGATGGATGTGTCTGCCATCATTCATGAGCATCGTGATCAGTCTCAATATTTCACCAATGTTCGTTGTCTTGACAATGATCAGGGTGAATTTCCCGTCGCCCAATGTCTTGTCCGGCGCGATTTTTTCGAAACCGCCAACCGAATTGGTCAATGCCACAAAAACTAAGGAAGCCACCCCTTCGTAAACGCCATCGTCATAGGTTATTTTGACGGGGACCTTACCGACTCGGGGCAAAAGTTCTGCCCCTTTGACGAAATAAGCGAGTGACCCGAAAAGAGATTTCATATTAGCTGGGACCTCATAGGTCACTTCCGTCAAGAAGCCGGCAGCGCCGATATTCATGAAAAACTTATCTTCGGAGCTTGTTTTAACTCTTCCGATGTCCATATGAACGGTTTGGCCTTTATGAATCAGCTGGGCCGCTTTCACAAAATCATAGCGCGGGATCATTAGTGCGCGTGCATAGTCATTGGTTGTTCCCGCCGGAATGATTGCCAGCTTGGGACGCGGCTCATATGGCGAGATGCCATTGATCACTTCATTGATCGTCCCGTCTCCCCCAGCTGCCACAATAAGATCAAAGCCATCCTTCGTGCACCGATCAGCTTCTCCTTGAGCGCTCAGAGGTGCAGGCGTTGTACAAAAAGCACTGGTATCATAACCCGCTTTTTCATATTCGATTAAAATATCTGGTATTTGTCTTTTTAATAGTTCACGACCGGATGCCGGATTATAAATCACGCGAGCGCGTTTTCTCACCGTCCATCCACCCCCTCTTTTCAGTTAAGCTTAACGTTTGTCCATTTCTTCTTTAAGAAGTTTATTTACGACGCCCGGGTTGGCTTTCCCTCGTGTTTGTTTCATCACACTTCCGACTAAGAAACCTAAGGCGCGGTCTTTACCATTTTTATAATCTTCTATGGATTGTTCGTTATTGTCTAATGTTTCTGAAATAATTGGTAAGAGTTTAGCCGGGTCACTTAATTGGACCCATCCTTTATCTTCGACCAATGCTTTCACATCATCACTACCATTAGTAATGAGTTCTTTGAATACTTTTTTCGCAATCTTGGAAGAAATCGTGCCGTCATCAATCAAGTTGATCATTTCAGCTAATGCTTTGGGTGTCAGCTTGGTTTCTGATAGTTCCAGATGCTCACTGTTCAAGTAGGCTGACACTTCACCCATCAGCCAGTTGGATGCCTGTTTAGGATCGGCGCCATGTTCGACCGTTTCCTGGAAGAAATCGGACATTTCAACCGTCGCGGTCAATACGCCAGCATCATATTCAGGCAAGTTGTAGTCGTTAATGTATCTTGACTGACGTTCTTTCGGCATTTCCGGGAGGGATGCTCTGACATCATTGATCCAGTCTTCACTGATTTCCAAGTTAGGAATGTCTGGTTCAGGGAAATAACGGTAGTCACTGGATCCTTCTTTGACACGCATCAAAACGGTTTCTCCCGTTGTATCGTCGAAACGGCGTGTTTCCTGCTGAATCGCGCCACCGGCATTCAAGATTTTTTCTTGTCTGACTATCTCATGTTCCAGACCTTTTCTCACGTTGTTGAAGGAGTTCAAGTTTTTAAGTTCGGTCTTTGTCCCAAACTCTTCCTGGCCAAAAGGTCGCAGTGAAATGTTGGCATCACAGCGCATAGACCCTTCCTGCATCTTAACATCCGACACTTTAGTGAATTGAATCAGCTGTTTGATGGTATCCAGGTAGGCTTGTGCTTCTTCAGGCGAGCGCATATCCGCTTCCGATACGATTTCTATCAGCGGTGTGCCTTGACGGTTTAAGTCGACATATGAAGAGCCGTTATCCCCGTGCATATTTTTCCCGGCATCTTCTTCTAAATGCAAACGTTCAATACGAATTTTTTTCTTTTCACCTTTGACATCGATCTCGATCCATCCGTCATAGCCGATGGGTTTATCAAACTGAGAAATTTGATACGCTTTAGGATTATCTGGATAGAAATAATTCTTGCGGTCAAATTTCGTATATTCGGCTATACCACAGTTCAGCGTTAAAGCTGCTCTCATGCCAAATTCAATGGCACGTTTATTTACGACAGGTAAGACTCCTGGGTGTCCCCAGTCGATGACGTTTGTATTTGTGTTAGGTTCAGCACCAAAATGAGCGGGTGACGGGGAGAACATTTTAGAATCGGTTTTTAATTCCACATGTACTTCCAGACCTATAACTGGTTCTAAATTCATCGCTTATTCTCCTCCTCTAAATGACGGTTTTTTTGTGTGATAATCGTTTTCTTTTTCAAAAGCATAAGCGGTTCTATAAATTGTCTTTTCATCAAAATGTTTGCCGATTATCTGCATTCCGACAGGCATATCATTGGAGAATCCGCATGGGATGGATAACGACGGCACACCGGCTAAATTGACCGGAACCGTTAATATGTCAGACATATACATGGCAAGCGGGTCTTTGATTTTTCCGCCGATTTCAAAGGCTGTGGTTGTCGTTGTCGGTGCAACTAATACATCGACGTCTTCAAATACCTTTTCAAAGTCTTGTCTGATCAATGTGCGGGCTTGAGCCGCTTTTTTAAAGTGAGCATCATAGAATCCTGAACTTAAAGAGAACGTTCCAAGCATGATACGGCGTTTCACTTCTTTGCCAAACCCCTCTGAACGTGATTTGATGTAGATATCTTCAAGCGATTCGATGTTTTCTGAACGGTAACCATAACGAATACCGTCGAAACGCTGCAGGTTACTCGATGCTTCTGACGAAGCAATAATGTAATAAGCAGGAATACCATATTCGGAATGTGGTAAGCTGACTTCTACAATTTCTGCTCCCATTTTTTCATAGAAATCAAGTGCTTGACGGACAGACTCGATTACGCCCGGTTCTTGCGCATTTTCATAGAAGTATTCTTTCGGTACCCCGATGCGTAAGCCTTTGACCCCTTTATCGATATCTTCAGTGAAATCAGGCGTCTCTCCTCGGTAAGAAGTTGAATCTTTCTCATCTGTGCCACTGATGGCATTCAAGACAAGGGCGTTATCTTTGACTGTACGCGTAAACGGACCAATTTGATCCAGACTTGAAGCGAATGCAATGAGACCATAACGGGATACGCGTCCATATGTAGGTTTCATGCCTACAAGTCCGGTAAAGGCCGCCGGTTCTCGAACGGAACCGCCAGTATCTGAACCAAGAGAGACAGGCACTAGACCTGCCGCTACCGCTGCAGCTGAGCCGCCTGATGAACCGCCCGGCACTTTCGATAAATCCCACGGGTTGCGTGTGATTTGGAAAGCAGAGTTCTCTGTGGATCCGCCCATCGCAAATTCATCCATATTCAATTTCCCGACCGTGATCATACCAGCCTGCTTTAATTTCTCAATAACCGTCGCGTCATAAACCGGAACAAAATCTTCCAGCATTTTTGAAGCTGCCGTTGTCTTGATACCTTTGGTGGAAATGTTATCTTTGATCCCGATAGGCAAACCACTCAAGACGTTGTTTTCATCAATCCCTTGTTTATCCATCTCTTTCGCGGCTGCTAAAGCTTCTTCTTTACTTAGAGTTAAGAAAGCCCCTACTTGTTCATCTGTTTGAGCAATATTTGCATAGACAGATTCCATCAATTCAACCGCTGTGAGTTCTTTACTGACCAGTTTGTCATGTAATTCTTCTAAAGTATAATCCAAGAAATCCATTATGCTTCACTCCCCCCGTTGTCGAACATGGCAGGCACTTCAATATAGCCATCTTTTCGTGTTTTAACGTTTTTAAATAAATCTTCTCTATCCGTTCCTTTTTGAACAACATCTTCTCTCCAAACGTTTGTCTGAGGAAGACCGTGATAGGTTCCTTCGACACCCTCTGTATCCAAGGCATCCAATTTCTCTACCATTTCAACAATTTGATCCAACTCTTTTGTAATAGAGTGGATCGCACTGTCGTCAAATTCCAACTTTGCCAATTTGGCTACTTGTTTGACTGTTTCTTCATTTATCGCCATGTTATCTATCCTTCCATCTGCTATTTATTTTTCTGATCATTTAATTAAAGATATAAACCTCATAATCTTCTTGTTCCGCTTCTCTGTTGAGATGAGACTCCATGCCATTTAAAGACTCCACATTGATTTGCGTCGGCACGTTATTGGGTAAATATGTTTTGCCTGCTTCATTTAAGAACTGGGTAAAGGCAATGATTTCTCCTTTGCCGTAGAACTGAGTGGTGATCGTGATCTCTAAATTCATTAACTGGTCTTCCACATAATGACCTAGTCCGGTTACACCACTTACATTAGGGAAAAACCCTTCGACTTCAGATCTGAAGTTAGCAAAGTTATTGCCTTCAGCGCTCTGCATGCCTTCTAAAGGAAAGACCAGGCGATTTTCGTTCATGTCCTCCCAGTTAGATACCGTCGTATTGCCATTTTCAACAAAGCCTACTGAAACGTACGTTCCTGGTGCCAGGTCGTCTTGTGTCGATTGTTCATATAAGCCTATGAGTATTGGAATCTCTTCCAAGCCTTCAATAGCGCGCATGCGAGAGATGACTTTTTCTGCCATCTCTCTGCCTGCTTCCAGTAACTCATCAGACGGGATGGGTTGTTGCAGTCTAGTCCCGATATCATCTCTATAATAATCGATTTGATTCAATGCGAGTCCGACACTGATTCCGGCAAGCTCCAACCCTTCTTCTGTTTGTCTGTAATAGTTCTGTTCAAGCAATGAACTCAGATAATTCGGATCACGCTCTGCAGGATCAAAGGTATTATTAGATGGAGGATTCAGCCCCTGATTCTGTTCTTCTATTTGTTCTTCTACCTGTTCATCCTGTTCATCTATTTCTTCCTCTTCTTCATTATTTTCGTCAGGTATCTTTTCTCTCCCTAACCAGTTTGTGACTAGTGAAGAAGATAAGAATTGTCCTTCCTGGAAGAAATGACTGTCCGTAGGAAACTGTGCTTGAGAGTGACGCATCAAGTCTGTTTCAAACGTCCGTATATTGACATTCGAGTTAAGACTGCGTGTGATCCCTCTATTTTGACTCGGTGCGTATGTGCCGTCTTCAGTAATGACCGGACGGTAATAATTTGAATCAACCTGCTCTTCAATCGTAGATGCTGCATCTTCCTCCAGCTGATTCGCTGTTTCTCCTGACCGTTCAGCTTCATTCGAATCAACGGGATCTGGAAAGAAATCACACGCTGAAAGAAACAAAGCCTGGGCAATTATTAAACTAAGAACTGTTTTCTTTTTCACTCGCTCTCACTCTCACTTCTATTCATTCATCGATTTCCTCAAGGACTTGCTGTTCAGTCAACACTGGCACTTCCAAATCCTGTGCTTTTGTCAACTTACTTCCAGCATCTTCTCCAGCAATCAGGTAATCAGTATTCTTAGACACACTGCCTGTGACTTTTGCACCAAGATCAGTCAACTTCTGTTCTAATTCATCACGGGTATAATGTTCTAACTTCCCTGTGATGACGACCGTCTTTCCTGAAAAGTAGGAAGAGACTTGTTCAATCTCTTCTTTACGTTTACCTTTATATTCCATATTAACACTTGCTTCTTTTAGCTTTTGAATCAATCGATCGACTTCTTCTAACTCGAAAAAGGCTTGAATGCTTTCGGCAACTGTTTCGCCCAGTCCTTCGATGGCTTCGATGGCTTCTTTGGGCGCCTTTCTCAGTTGTTCCATTGTAATGAACTCTTCGGCAAGTAACCTGGCAGCTTTCGCTCCGACATGTCTGATCCCTAAACCAAAAACTAGCCGCTCCAGTGAATTTTCTTTCGATCTCTCGATGGCACTGAGCATGTTGTCAGCTGACTTGTCGGCTATTTTATCTAAGGTCAACAGCTGCTCTTTTTCTAAGTAGTATAAATCAGCGGAGTCTTTAACCAGGGACTGATCATAGAGTTGTGCAACGATCCGCTCACCTAAACCGTCAATGTTCATCGCATTTCGCGAAACAAAATGGGTCAATTTTTCTTTTGCCTGAGCAGAACAGCTTGGATTCATACATCTTAAGGCCACTTCATCATCCAGATGCATCAGTTCACTCTGACAGGCCGGACAGTGCGTCGGATATGCGTACGGCTGACTGTCTTCTGGTCGTTTGTCTTTATTCACTTTGACCACTTCAGGAATGATGTCTCCCGCTTTACGCACAACGACAGTATCCTTTAAGCGAATATCTTTTGCTTTCATTAGGTCAACGTTATGCAGACTTGCTCGCTGAACCGTCGTTCCCGCAAGTTGAACGGGATCCATGATGGCTGTAGGTGTGACGACACCGGTACGCCCCACTGTCCATTCAACCGACCGGAGGAGGGTCTCAGCTTCTTCGGCAGGAAATTTATAAGCAATGGCCCATCTCGGTGCCTTGACCGTGTAACCCGCTTTTTCCTGGTTATCCAGCTCGTTCACCTTAATGACGATTCCATCGATTTCATAAGGAAGCGTTGTTCTCTTTTCCTGATATTCTTCAACAAAAGCCCACACAGCATCTATGGATTCGAACACACGCCGTTCCGGGTTCGTTTTCAAACCTAAATCGTCGAGTAACTGTAAAGCTTCTGACTGACTTTCAATTTCTTTGTCATCTAGTTGTGCGAGTGAGTATAAAAACACACTCAAGTTCCTCGAGGCGGTCACTTTAGGATCTAAATTACGGATCGTCCCAGCGGCCGCATTGCGTGGGTTCGCGAAAACGGCTTCGCCCTGTTCTTCACGTTTTTGATTCAACGCAACGAACGACGATTTAGGCATATAAATTTCTCCGCGTGTCTCTAAGGTCACCGGTTCTTTCAACGTTAGCGGGATGGATCTGATCGCTTTAACATTTACCGTCACATTTTCACCCACCGACCCATCTCCACGAGTCACGGCTTGTTTGAACTTACCCTTTTCATACTTCAAGGAAACAGCCAAACCATCGATTTTCAATTCACAATGATACGTGCAGGGACGCTCAATTAACTGAGATACCCGTCGATCGAAGTCTATCAACTCTTCTTTAGAAAACGCATTGTCTAAACTTAGCATGGGTGTGTCATGTTCCACTTTTTCAAAACCTTCTAAAAGACTGCCACCTACACGTTGAGTCGGTGAGTCATTTTTAACAAGTGTCGGATAGGTTTCTTCCAGCTCAACTAATTCTCTGTATAATCGATCATACTCTTCGTCTGGAATGGTTGGCTGGTCCAGGACATAGTACTGATGACTGTACTGGTCCAGCAAGGTGACCAATTCATCGACGCGTTCTCTTGCCTGATCAAAATCCATTTTTTTAGTCATTGGACTATCCTTCCTGCTCTCAGAATTTTTCGATCGGTGCAAAACTTGCCAAGAGTGGCTTGATACCGATCCCTGGAAAAGCAATATCCAGTTGAAGATCATCGCCTTCACCGCTTATTTTTACAACGGTTCCAACATCCCATACTTTATGTTTAACTTTTTCTCCCACTTGCCAGTCTAATTTTTCTGCACCACTGTTACCTGTGGCATGTGAGACAAAATTTTTCCTTTGTTTCGTCTTATTATCAAAAGGATCCTTGGAACTGTTCCCCATGCCTTTGTACATGCCGCTTGAAAAGGGTTTTAACGAGCTGGATTCTTCAACTTCCAGCACTGTCTCATCCACTTCTTCTAAAAATCGGGACGGACGGTTGGATTGAACGCGCCCGTATAGAGCCCGTGACAATGCATTCGTAAGGTACAGTTTTTCTTCTGCTCTCGTGATCCCAACGTAAGCTAGTCGTCTCTCTTCTTCCATTTGTTCTTCATCAGAGTCTGCTCGAGAGAGCGGAAAGAGTCCTTCTTCCATGCCGATCAGGAACACAACTGGGAATTCTAGACCTTTGGCAGCATGTAAGGTCATCAAAGTGATTTCACTTGTCGGTTCTTCCTCCAAGCGTTCAATATCTGAGATCAGAGACAAATCAGTAAGGAACGTGATCAAACTGGCGTCATCTGGCTGCTGCTCATCAAATTGTTTCGTGACGGTCAAGAATTCTTCGATGTTCTCCACACGTGTTTCAGCTTCCAGGGTGCGTTCCTTTTTTAACGTCGGTAAATAATCTGATTTATTCAAGATTTCTTCCGTCAATTCCGTAATGCTTAAGAACTCTGCCATTTTACGGAAATCCTGGATCATTAAGGCGAATACTTCTACTTTCTTGGTTGCACGTGCTGAAAGATTGATGCTGTTCGCATTTAAAGCTGCGTCATACAGGCTCCAGCCCATCTCTTCGGCGGCTAAGGCTAATTTTTCAACCGTGCTCGCTCCAATGCCACGTTTCGGTTCATTGATGATACGGGCAAGACTGAGATTATCTTTTGGATTGGCGATGAGTGTTAAATACGCTAACACATCTTTTATTTCTTTACGGTCATAGAATTTATGCCCCCCCACCATTCGGTAAGGAATATTCGTTTTGATCAGCGTTTCTTCCATCACACGCGATTGCGCGTTCGTTCGGTAAAGCACGGCGAAATCCCCGTATTCTCTATCCGGATTCTTCTCCAGTTCTTTCTGGATGTGCTGGATCACGTAACGGGACTCTTCATGTTCATTCCCTGCGCGGTAATACGTAATAAATTCTCCACCATTTTTATCTGTCCATAAATGTTTGTCTTTACGTTTCGAATTATGCGAAATCACATCGTTGGCAGCTTTTAAAATGTTTTTGGTCGAGCGATAATTCTGTTCCAGTAAGACGACTTTGGCATCGGTATAGTCCCGTTCAAAATTCAGGATATTTTCCATGTCAGCTCCGCGCCAGCCATAAATACTCTGATCGGCGTCACCCACCACACAAATATTATTAAATCTTTCTGCCAGCAATTTGACGAGACGATACTGCGCATGGTTGGTATCCTGATACTCATCCACATGAATATATTGAAATTTTGTCTGATAATACTCCAAGATGTCTTTATGTTCTTCGAATAAGCGGACCGTCAGCATGATCAAGTCATCAAAATCAACCGTTTCTGCTTGTCTTAATTCGCGTTGATAACTGTCATAACAATCGGCAACCATTTTACCAAAGAAATCTGTTGCTTCAGCACGATATTCTTTCTCGTTCTGTAAAATGTTTTTGGCATTGCTTATTTCAGAAAGTATCGCTCTCGGATTATATTTTTTAGGATCGATATTCAATCGTTTAAGTATCTTTTTCATCAATGTCAGCTGTTCTCCGGGATCGGCTATAGTGAAATTAGAACTGTATCCAATATGGTCTATTTCTCTTCTCAAGATACGGACACACATTGAGTGAAAGGTGGAGACCCATACGTCTTGTCCGCCATCTTTAACGAGTCCTGCAACTCTGCTTTTCATTTCTGAAGCCGCTTTATTGGTAAAGGTGATGGCTAAAATGTTCCACGGGTTCACGCCTTTTTCCTGGATCAAATAAGAGATCCGGTGCGTCAATACGCGTGTTTTGCCAGATCCTGCTCCAGCCATAATAAGCAATGGTCCTTCTGTGTGAGCAACTGCCTCTTTCTGTTTGGGATTCATCCCTTGTAAAATATCTTCTCGCAGTACCACTTTATTCATCCTTTCAGGTGTTCATACATTATTCCATTATACAGAAAATCGAGCATCCTTTCCATACATCTTACTAGAGATTATGCACCGTAACGGTACAATTTCTACATATCATTGGTACAAATTCCTGTATGTTACTATTCAGCTTATTTCAAAAAACTGTTTTACTCTGACTTAAATCAAGTCGATATCCTTTCAGACTACAAAAAAACTCTACGCCCGTTAGCATAGAGTTTTACATGCACCACTTCATTTTATTCGTCTATACCTTGAATAAGATTAATAAGCAGCTGATTAAGCAAGATCCGAATTTCTCGTCTAGCATATGTGTAATTTTGTTCTTTGATCCATTCCATCAATTGTTCATAATGATCTATTTTAATGGCTCTACTTTTACGGAAAACAAAAGGTGTCTGATTTGAATCTAGATATAAACTCACCATCGTCTCAATAATGCGGTCATTCATATACGTGTTTGAATGATAACTGAGCAGCATTTTCCAAAAGTCGATCTCAGCTGTTTCAAACTGATTTGACTTAAGTGATTCTGCAACTTTCAGGTCTTCTATCCTATCCGAAAAGGGATCAGTGTCAATGACACATTCATCAAGCTGCAGTCTATAAAAAATATGCTGAAGTAATGATTCAAGAAAATAGATGCGTTCCTTCTGCTGACTTAGATCAAGCGGCTTTCCCCCAACAAACACCCCTTTATTCGGCACTTGGTAAGCATAGCCTTCTACAATCAATCGGTTGAGCGCTCGTCTGACTGGCGTGCGACTGATATCAAGACGTTTGGATATATCTAATTCTTTTATCTGTTTATCTTTTGTCCAATGTGAAACCATTATTTCATTTTTTATATAGTCATAGGCTTTAGCTTCAACTTTATTCATTTTTGTCATTTAGACGTCCCTCATTCAGACAAATATATCTGTTAACTGAGCCAATGTTTTATTGACTTGTTTAGTTGGAACCACGATATGACCAAACTCGGTGGTTTCTGATTCATTGATATTATCATAAAAGGTAAAGAGCCAATCGGGTTTGATCTGCGCTTGCGTATAAACCAGATCTTTTTCACCGGTTCTTATCACTTGCATAACGATAGAATCAGATAATCTATTTGTTACGCTTATCGGCCACCCTGTTACCGCCTTAACCAATGCTTCATATTGAGAAACGTTCGGATAGTTAAAGGTGTAATGAAACGCACGATGGGGATGAGCAACGATTTCATTCACATATAGTGCCCCACTGCCCGTTGAAAAGACTTCAACAGCCATGACTCCGATAAAATCCAGATTTTCTGCGATGACTTGACCAATGCGTCTTATTTCTTGTTCCACTTCACTCTCGATCTGAGCAGGAGCAACAGCCTGATAAAATTCATCATTTTTATATTTCATTTCTGTTATGGGAAAAGTGGAGATCTCGCCGTTGTTACTTTTTACCAGCGCTAGACATAATTCTTTTTCTGAATGTATCCAAGCTTCCAGAACGCAGGTTCCTTGCTTCAAAAAATCTGTCGAAGAGACAATATCTTTTTCACTGAATAGTACGTGATGTTTTTTATAGCGTTCATCGGTACTATTCGATTTCAAGACGCAGGGAAAACCGATGCTCTTTACAGCTTCTCTAATATCAGCTAAAGAGATAATGGTTGCAAAAGGGGCAATATTTACGCGTATGGATTCTAAAAAAGCCTTCTGTAACATTCTGTCTTGAGAAATAGAGAGTAACTCTTCGCCCTGAGGTATAGGAACGGTGCGCTTAATTTTTTTCACCAAATGAGATGGAAAAGCATCCGATTCGTATACAACCACATCACTTCTCATAGCCAGATCCAGGCACGCTTGTTCATTTGTGAGTTCAGCTTTTATATGCCAGTCGGTAATGCTTTCAGCTAAACAATGTGCATGCGGGTCTAGCACACCCACATGATACCCTAATTTTTTTGCTGACAGTGCCAGCAAGCGAGCGACACTGCCTCCGCCAATAATACCAATCGTACTGCCAGGTTCTATCCAATTGATCATAATTTGTCACTCCATCATCTGAATTCGGTAAACGGATCTGCTTGAGGATTGTTTCTGACTTGTTTTTTATTTCTTTTCATTCGTTTTGTCCAGAATCCACCATTTATATAGCGTGGTTCATAGGATATTATAAATGCTTTTGATTCTATTTCTTGGATCAAACGGTACAGGCTTCTTTCATTTGACCTCGGCGTTAATATTTCCAGAACATAGCGGCTGCCTTCTCTACCATACGCTTGGCTGATCGTCACACCGTAGCCTTCACCTCTGATTTTTTCTGCAATATCCCAGCCGTTATCAGGTACAATGGTCGTTACCACGATATGGCCTAAAGCCAGTTTATCTTCTATTTTCATACCGGCATAAATACCTGCACCAAAACCTAATGAATAAACTACAATATTTAAAACATTATCCAAGTTATCCAGTACCAGTCCTAGTCCGACAACCCACACAGCTACTTCAGCCATAGCTACGAATGGTGCTGCCACTTGATACCCTTTCATCGTCAACATCATTCGAAGCGTATTTAACGTAACATATACGACGTTGATCATAAATATCGTTATCAGCATTCCAAAATTAAATTCCACTTTATCTCTCCTCGCATTATATGCTTATAATATAGTTACTAATTATCCCTATCCAATATATAAAACAACGGCCGAGACAATACCTGTCTCAGCCTTTGCCCTCAAGAGCGCAGGTTGATTCTCTGCTCACTCTCGCTTATCTTCAATTGTCTCTTCATTTCTTTCTTCTTCATTTCTTTTTACAGTAAGTGCTGAAATACGTGACCCTTCCATTTTGCTGACAATTAATCTTAATTCACCAACACGGATAAAGGCATCTTCTGACTCAGCAGGGATACTTCCAAATTCAGTGATAAAATAACCGGCGATCGTATCCACATCTTCTGAATCGATTTTGGTTTTAAAATAATCATTAAACTTATCCAACGGTGTGGATCCATCTACACTATAAATAGAGTCTTCAATTTGTTCGATCAGGTTACTTGTTTCATCATACTCATCGTCAATCTCTCCTACGATTTCTTCCAATAAGTCTTCCAATGTAACAATACCGACTACGCCACCATATTCATCATTCAAGATCGCCATTTGATTTTGCGTTCGTTTCATTTGGAAAATCAAGTCATCGATAAAAATAGTCTCAGGAACGAATAACGGTCGATTACTAATTTCTTTTAAATCGATCGAGTATAACGGTTTATGCTTTGATGCCTGTAATAAGTTTTTAACGTGGACGATTCCTAGAATATTGTCTTTATCTTCATAATACAGCGGGACACGTGAATGAGGTGTTTCCAGCATGGCCTCAATGTTTTCTTCGTTTGGATCATCATAGTCTAACATAAATGCATCCGTACGTGGTACCATCACTTCACGAGCGATTTTATTATCAAGAGATAATACACCCTTCAGCATTGAAAATTCATCTATATCAATAACCTCATGTTGGTGGCTATGTTCGATAAACGAACGAAATTCATCTCGTGTAATGGTATCATCATTAGCTGTAAAATCGATAGGCAAGATGTGTTTTGCACCTTTAACCGTGATATCAAGTAACCACACAATCGGTAATGAAAGATATCTAAGCCCAAAAACCATACCAGATAACTGCATCGCCGTTTCATCCGGATTTTGTTTTGCTATTGCTTTAGGAAGCTTTTCACCAAACGACAAGAATAAGTACGTGAGTACAAGTGCACTGACGATCAATACAAATACTTGTGAAGAAAGGATCGGATTAGCCGATGATTCGACTAGACGCGTGATCAAAAATGCAGTCATGCCGCTTGTAAACAAAACGGATAACGACATACCTACTTGAATCGTCGTTAAAAACTCGTCTGCGTTGTCTAAAATTCGTAAAATCCGTTTCGCTTTCTTGCTTCCATCTAAGGACTCTTCCATTATTTTGTTTGGATTAATAGATACCATAGCCATCTCAGCGGCTGAAAGAAATCCGTGTAATACAATCAAGCTGATAATAACTACTAGTGGCCCAATAAAGGGCTCTATACTCCAGGGGTCGCTGTTCATAAATTGTCTCCTTTAAAATTTCAAATCATGTAAAAACACAGTCAATATATCATATACCGCTTTAACTTACAACGATTATCTCAATTCATTTTATGGCATCACTCAATGAAGGTCTTAACAGTTGTAAAGAAGGGATAGAACTGGTCGATAACATCGCCACTTTTTTGTCCTTCTAAAAAGCCTACGAATGAATAAGCTTCGTCTTGTTCATCGAATACATACAAAAATCCGTTCGTTTCATTTTCATCTTCGCCAGCAATTTCAGCAGTTCCTGTTTTAGCACCTACCGAATAATCTAAATCATTTAACCGATAGGATGTTCCATTCGGGTTCGTCACCGTTTCAACCAGCATATCCCTTACCAGAATCGAGCTCTCGCTTGATATAATTGCTTCAGTCATTATTTCTTCCTCTTGAAGAAGTAACTGAGGATAGACAAATTCTCCTTCGTTTAGAACAGGTGTATAAAAAGTTTGTTGATGAATGCTATTCATCAATATTTCACCTTGCCCATAGGCCGTGTCGGCCAATAAGGTGACCTCACTGATTTCATTATTATTTGCCAGTTGCGCGGGTTCCATGGTTAAAGGCAAATCAAACTCTTCACTAAATGGAAACATCAGCATGTTTTCGACAAAATCATCAGACCCGAGTTCCAGAGCTTCCATGGCGAAGTAGATATTATCTGAATAAACGAGGGCATCTCTTAAACTAACCTCAGTAATCGTATCATTTACTCTTGTGATCTGTCTATCTCCAAAACCGTCTCTGTCTGGCGACCAGTTTAGGCCTTCGATGGTGTTGATTTTATCAGGTGTCGTCACTCCTGAATCGAGCAAAACAAGTGAAGTCAGAATTTTGAAAGTTGATCCCGGTGCGTAACGGGAAGTAAAGCGATTTAAGAACGGCTTATTTTCATCGTCCTTGTAAGCATCATAATCAGCTTGGGAAATGCCACGGGCAAAAAGCTGAGGATCATAAGAAGGCGAACTGGTTAAAGCGAGAAGTTCCCCACTTTTAGGATCCATGAGAGAGGCAGCGCCTGGTTCCGATTCAAATGATGCGTATAATTCTGCCTGGATATCACTATTGATGGTTAAATGGAATGGATCTCCATCTTTTTTCTCTCTTTCCATCACAACTTCTCTCGTTTCGCCTTCGCTATCAACAAGCGTTATTCTTCCGCCCATCTCTCCCCGTAATTCTTTATCAAATCTGTATTCTAAACCACTCTTACCTACTACTTGTCCCGCTTGTAATAATGGATTGTTTTCGATATCTTCGGCAGAAACATCACCGACATAGCCAACCAGGTGTGCGGCAGCTTCTCCTAAAGGATAGAGACGGTCAATTGTCTGCTGATACAAGACGCCTGAAACTTCAGGGGTCTCACCTACATCCACAACGGTAAACGGAACGAAGCTTTCTGCTGTGACCCAACTTTGGCTAAGTAACCGTTCAAGTACTTCTACGGATATGTCGAACGTCTCACTAACGGTGGTCAATCGGTTTTCCCGTTCTTCCCCTTCTCCCAAAACGGCAGGATACAGACCTGCTTCATACGCATCGCCTTCGCCTGCCAGCATATTCCCGTTTCGATCGTAGATAGATCCGCGGTTTGGCTCCTCATAAGACAATCTGACTGTGTCACCTTCCACCATGTTAGGGAAAAACAGAGAATGGTCCCACTGAACTGCTTTCAGTTCTTCCATTTCATAAATGGCTGATTCATAATTCAACGTTTCAATCTCGCCTAAAACGGTCATCATGCCCACGCTGTAATTAAATGAATAGGCATCCGTTTCTTCATCATAGATGATTTCGTGATCTATGATTTCTACTTGATCCACCCCGATGGCTTGAAAAATCGCGTCATATCTTTCAGCTAATTCTTGTTTCGTGTAGCCTTCTTCCGATACAGATCGTTCGAGCAGTGTGTCCGTATAGTCTTCAAAACGGGTCGAAGCCTTCGCTTGCAGATAATCATCGACCAGGCTTTCAACTTCTTCGCGTCGTTCTATGGCTAATTGTTCTGCTCTCCAATTTCTGTAAAACATGTAGCCACCTGTACTCACCAGGATAAGTAGAACAATGCCAAAAACCACCCCCATCACTTTCTTATTTGATGCTTTTGGTTGATTTCTCTTTTTTTTCACGTCGTCGACTCCTTTATGCTGATTTAATCATCTTCAAAACGGTCTTTCTCCATCGCTCTATAATCCATCATTTTTCTGCTGAATAATTCACCATTTGAGGGAGGTGTATACGTTATGGCGTTAGCTCCAGCTTCGATTGTTTCTAAAATGCTTTTTTCCGTTGGGCCCCCTGTTGCGATAATGGGTAGATCAGGATACTTTTCTCTCAATCTTCTCACGATCTCACTCGTTCTACCTGCACCAGACACGTTAATGATATCTACGCCGGCTTTTATACGTTTCTCTATGGTCGTGTATTCGGATACCACTGTTAAAATGATGGGGATATCGATGACTTCATTTATTTTTCCAATCGTATCTATCGGTGTGGGTGCATTAACGACAACTGCTTTACATCCGTGAGCTTCTGCAAATAAAGCCATATTAGCTGATCGGATACCCTGAGTCTTACCTCCAGCGATACCGGCCATAACTGGAATCGTTGAAACAGATGTAATGGCTTCTAATATAGCCGGATGAGGTGTAAATGGATATACAGCCATAATCCCATCAGCATCATTATTCATGATCAATGCGATATCAGTGGTGAATATAAATGATTTAAACCGTTTTCCATTTATTAATATTCCACTGGCTTTTCTAATTATTTCAGGCAATTCGACATATCCATTATACAAATCTGATTTCACAGACGGGTATTTTTTCTTTTCCATATCCATTCCTCTTTATCATATATTTTAATTATCAAAGCGATCTAATCCATATAACTCTATAATCTCAATAAGTTTTTCAGGGTAAGTTGGGTCTGTTGCATAACCTGCAGAATAAATTGCGTATGCTGCCTCCTGATATGTAGCAGCTTCCTGTACACCTTGGTAAAGTTTAGAATTCCATGCCACACCATTAGAAATCAACTCAGCATAACCTTTCACTGACGCTTCAAGAGACGGGTAACTTCTAAATGAGGCATGAGTCTCTATCCACTCTTCATCATATTCTAATGTCTCATATCTTTTATTGTCCGACTGCCCTTTAATACCATAATAATTATGTTCCTGTCGTGATAAGCTGCTTTTTCCCCAGTTCGATTCTAAAATCGCCTGTGCAATAGCTACGCTTGGCTTTATCCCATGAGATCCTTCGAGAGGAACCGCATGACTTGCCACGTCATTAATAAATTCTTCTTTTGTCCTGCTCTTTTGAATCACAGATTCATTCTCCACTGATTGACTGATCAATGCTATGGATCCAATAAAAGCAAGAAAAAGAATCATCAGTAGTTTTGCAAGCGGAAAAGAATTTTTCTTTTTATTATAACTCAGAATTTATCCTCCTATTTTGTTTTCAAATCATTTATACTTAGGATATACATGTGTATCAATTAAAAAGCTGTTATCTTGATTTTCATTTTTTTTATCAAACAGCCGAGAACACTCGTGACTTTAGTCATGAATGTTTCAAAGCAAGCCGTCCACTACTATTTTAACATACTAAGATTAATCTAAACAGATACTAAAAAAGTATACATCTCTTTTTTTGAATAGAGTTATACTTAGAGACTAGAAAGAATCGCTAAAGAAAGAAGGATCAACTTGAAAAAAATAAATTGGGGAATTATCGGTCTCGGTGATATCGCTCATCAATTTGCGTCACAGTTCGATTCAGATAACGCTAACCTTTTAGGGGTGGCTTCTCATACTCTCCAAAAAGCTTTTGAGTTCTCAAAAAAATACGAGGTCAAAAAAGCCTATGGAAGTTATGAAGAATTAGCATACGATCCAGAAATAGACATTGTTTATGTTGCCACTCCAAACAGTTACCACTATGCTGACATGCTGATGTTACTCAAAGCCGGCAAACATGTCTTATGTGAAAAACCGATTACTCTTAACCGCACGCAGTTAAACACAGTATTAAAAGTAGCGCAAACTAAAAATCTGCTCGTCGCTGAGGCAATGACCATTTATCATATGCCTCTTCACCAAAAAATAAAAAGCAACATACAGACAAATAAATACGGCAAATTAAAGATGATCCACACTTTCTTCGGAAGTAAGCAGACCGTTGACCCCACAGATCGCTTCTATGATCCTGATCTTGGAGGTGGTGCATTACTTGATATCGGTGTTTATGCCTTATCCTTTATCCGGTACTTTCTTTCAAGTCAGCCCGACGAAAGACAAACTGCTGTTTCGTTAAATAAAACTGGTGTTGATGACAGCAGTACTTTTCATTTCAGGAACAAACAAGATGAAATCGGGACAGCTGCTTTAAGTTTTCAAGCAACTATGCCGATTCAAGGTGTTATTGTCTGCGAAAAGGCTTATATCACCGTCACCGATTTCCCGAGAGCCTCTCAGGCCATAGTCACTTATTCAAACGGTTCAACCGAAGAGATCAACCTAGGTGACAGCTCCAAAGCTCTGACCTATGAAATACAGGCGATCTCTCAAACGCTTTTATCCGAAAGTGATTTTTCTTTTTTATCCCTCACTCGAGACGTCAACGAATTGATCGACTGGGCCGCAAAAGAATGGGATATGTCCTGGATAGTTGAAGGCGAAAACTAACCCTTAGAAAATAAAAAAACTCCCCAGTAAATCGAATGGACGCTGATGGATAAGATGATCACTCTTAACCTCATGGTCCTCCATTTTCTGGGGAGCTTTTTCAGTTTAGCTACTTAAAGCACTTGTTATTTTATCTAGTTGTTCGTGTAATTTATTTTTCTCGATGAATCGAGCAAACCTCATGACTTCTCGCCCATCAACAAACAGCAAGACAACAGGTACCGTAAATACAATGTATTCTCCAGAAATTTCCGGGATTTTTTCGACATCTGCCTGTAACGTTTTTATTTCCGGGAATCCCTCTACAATTGGTTTGATTTGAGGAAGGACACCGTGACAAACCGAACAATTTTGACCATACAAAAACAAAAAGGCCAAATCATTCTCGTTCACATGCTTTCTAAGTTCCTCCAGGGATTGTGCTTCTTTAAATCCATCCATATATCTTTCCTCCTATTACTCTTATGATCGTTCAACAATGCATCCTAACTAATTTGTTCAATCAGTCAGGAATTTTTAATGCTTCAACCATATTGATGTGTTTTAATTTGAAATGCATCACGACCATCACCAGACTACTGAAGAAAAACATCAGCAGGAATGAATACAGATAACTCGTCCATGTAATTTGGCTGATAAAACGCATAATATCAAGCTCAGCCGTTTGTAATACAAAGCGGTGCATGAAAATACCTAATACAAAACCGACAAATATGCCCATAATGGTCAAAACAAAGTTTTCACGGTAAACGTACATGGTCACTTCTTTGTCGAAGAATCCCAAGACTTTAATTGTTGATAGTTCTCTGATACGTTCTGAAACGTTGATATTTGTGAGGTTATATAAGACGACAAACGCGAGTGAAGCTGCCGAGATGATGAGCACCACCGTCACCACATCCAGGCTATCCATCGAATCTTGGAACGCATCTTTGATGGCTGTTACAAACGTTACACCCAGAACGGCCTCTTCTTCAGTCAATTGTTCCCCCAGCTCATCATTACTTATTTGTTCGTCATATTTAAGCAGCCGTGTATTATATTCGAGTTCTTCATCGATCACTTGATCATAATAGGCTGGTGACATGTATATATAATGCTGGACGTATTGTTCAGAAACAGCATTGATTTCGACTTCGACTGTTTCAGAATCGTCCCACTCCATCTCCAGTGTATCCCCTACAGTTACATCAAGTAACTCGGCTAACTTATCGGTAATAACTACACCATCATCAGGTAATTCGTAAGTGTTTGATTGATTTTCCAAGTCTCTGAGTACAATAAATTCTTCAAACAGCTCTGCATCACTTGGAACAAGCAGCGTAAAATCGCGCGTCTCTCCATTATTGTTGGCTTTAATATTTTCCTGGAAAGATAGAAGCTCTTTATCAAAGCCTTCTACGTTTTCAAGTGTCGCCACAAGCGACTCACGATCAGCAGCTGTTGCTTCATTGTTTTCAGCTACGACTGCCTGGTATAAATTGATTTCTCCAAATTGAACGTCTGCAATGCCAGCAATCGAATCAGATAAGCCATAGCCAGTTAAGAGCAAGGCCGTTCCGCCAGCAACCCCAAATAATGTCATCAACATTCGGCGTTTGTATCTAAATATATTTCGTGACGCTACTTTTTGAGTGAACGAAAGCCTCTTCCAAAGAAACGGCATATATTCCAAGAAAATCCGTTTCCCTTTTTTAGGCGCTTTTGGCCGTAGTAACGTTGCCGCATTGCTGCGTAAAGATAGGCGAACGGAAACTAATGTAGATAATCCTGTTGCCAAAAGTGCACCCGCTAGAGAGATTGCGGCGTAGCTCCAATAAAATTGGGTTTGGGCGGAAGGCAAGTTATACAGCGAGCTATACGCGTCTAAAATCACATTAGGAAAGAGCCAATACCCCAGAAACAAACCTAACACACTCCCGAAAGAGGTAGCAATGAATGCATAAACAAAATACTTGGTTGCAATGGCCATGTCCCCATATCCCAAAGCTTTTAGCGTACCGATCTGATTTCTTCCTTCATCGACCATTCGCGTCATCGTTGTTAATGAAATAAGCGCGGCCAACAAGAAGAAGAAAACCGGGAATATCTTAGCAATAGCATTGATTCTCTCCGCATTTTGGTCAAACTCCTCGTAACCGGCAAGAGATGTTCGATCATCGACAAAATATTCCGGCTCGTCTAAATCAGCTAATTCTGTTTCGGCTTCTTCTAAATCAACTAGAGCTTCGGCAATTTCTGCTTCGGCATCCGCGGCTTCTGCTTCAAATTCAGCTAGTCCATCTTGATACTCAGCTTCTGCCTCTTCTAATTCCACACGTGCAGTTTCCAATTCTTCTCTTGAAGTTGCCAGCTCAGCATCGAGTTGGCTTTCAGCATTTTCGAGCTCTTGTAATCCAGCCATGACCTGTTCTTCCTGGATCAATAACTCTTCGTAAGAGGGAGAGTCCTGCATCTGCGCTGCTTCAAGCTGGACTTTGCTCTCTTCAATTTCATTCAACGCTTGATTGATTTGTGTCCGCTCGTTCTCGATTTCAGTACGCGCATTTGCTGCTTCGCGTTCAAGTTCCTCTATCCCAGCTTCATAGTCAGCATAGCCTTCATCAATCTCATTTCGGACGTCTTCAAGTTCCGCTCTGCCCTCTTCAAGCTCTTGTCTGGCTTCCTCTACTTCTTCGTATCCTTCTTCAATTTCACTTTCGATCTCTCCGTAAAGTTGTTCGTATCTTTCATTTGGTCTTTCTGATATCAGCGCTTCTACTTGAGCCATTTCGCTATCGATAAAGTCCTGATATTCTGTCGAATAGGCTTCATACTCGCCCGATCGATCGAATGAGATATAGGCATCGGTATAGACGTCCATATCAAAAACATCTGCTGACACGACCGAAAAACCGTCTAGATTACCACTACCTATAGTTGTATTCCCTCTGTTTATCCGTTCGATATATAAGGGACTATTCAAGAAACCAACGACTTCAAACGTATGCTCTTTAAATGTATCCTCACGATTTTCAGAATTTTCTTCATTTATCTGAATCGTATCACCTATTGTATACTCATCAGCATAATTATTCGTTTGATCGATAGCAATTTCATTCGTTTCTTCAGGCAAACGTCCTTCAA
>NZ_JAWOBT010000001.1:0-6670 GCF_046484155.1 Alkalibacterium sp. | reverse complement strand
GATAGCCATACCTGCTTGAATATCAACAACAACGTTTCTCAACATGTCGCCAGATAACAAGCCTTCATTCGCTGCTTCTGAAAGTGCAGCAAAGTCGATCATATCAGCTTCGGCATTGTCAACTCGACTGATCACCATTGGGAAGTTCATACTTGTCCAACGTGGTACCAAAACCCCTAAGATGAACATACCTAAAACAGAAGCGCCTTGAGTTAATTTTTGCATCAACCCGCCAGCTAAGTTTTGAGTGATATTACCACCTTGTACATAACCGAGTTCTTGTGAATACCATAAAAATGACATACGGATAACATTCCATGCAACGAAGAAAATGATCGGGCCAAGCCAGCTTCCACTTAATGCAAGTGAAGCGGCAAAAGCGCCTAATATCGGACGCAATGTTCCCCAGAAGATAGGGTCACCAACACCGGCAAGCGGTCCCATCATACCAATTTTAACACCTTGAATCGCAGCATCATCGATATCTTCTCCTGCTGCTTTCTGTTCTTCAAGTGTCAAGGTCACTCCAAATACTGGAGATGCCAAGTAAGGGTGAGTATTAAAGAACTCTAAGTGACGCTTTAAAGCTGCCGCACGGTCTTCTTTTGTTGTATATAATTTTTTAAGCGCTGGAATCATTGCATAGGCCCAGCCAACGTTTTGCATACGTTCAAAGTTCCAAGAAGCCTGGAGGAATTGAGTTCTCCAAAATACTTTCAAACGGTCATTTTTTGTTAATTTAAATTTCTTATTTTCAGCCATATTCATTCAACGCTCCTTTTTAATAGTCGTTTAAGATATCATCGAGTGGATCTCCGCCAGAGGAACTTCCTCCACCGCCGCCACCTTGATTAAATTCAGGTGATAATTGGATATAAAGTAAAGCTATTACAACACCAATGATACCCATTGCGATTAGGTTCAATTCGCCTAAAGCAGACAAAGCAAAACCTAAGGCAAAGAACATCCAAAGTTTTGGTGTAGCCATCATGTTAATAACCATCGCATAACCAACGGCTACGATGAATCCACCGGCTACGGCTAGACCACCGGTCAACCAGTCTGGGATAGCATTCAATGTATCTGTTACGTATTCCACCGGAACGGCTAAAATAATAGCTGCCGGAATAGCAATACGCAAGCCTTGTATCATAAGTGCACCAATGTGATAGAGTTCAACACCTCTAAATGATCCTTCTTTTGCTTTCGCATCGGCAGCGTGAGCAATACCAACAGTCAACGTACGAACAAAAATAGTTAATACTTGTCCGGCGATAGCTAAAGGAATAGCTAAAGCGATACCTTCTGAAATACTTGCACCGTGGTATGTGACTAAAATAGCTGAAGCAATGGAAGCAAGTGCAGCATCAGGTGCCACCGCAGCTCCGATATTCATCCAACCTAAAGCAATCAATTGTAATGTCCCACCTAAAAGCAAACCATCCATTGGGCTTCCTGTTGCGAGACCAATTAATGTACATGCCACAATCGGTTGGTGGAATTGAAATTGATCCAAAATCCCTTCCATTCCTGCAAGAAATGCAATGAATAGTACTAAAACAATAGTAATTATGTTCATAATTTATTTTCCCTCCTTAAAATCTTTCTTAATCAACATATTTTGTTTTCTTAAGCATTGGCCAGATATCTTTACTTTGATCTGCTGGTACTTTACGTACGTCAAATTTCACGCCGAGATCCTGCATTTTTCTGAATGCTTCAACGTCTTTTTCGTCGACGGACAGCACGTTGTTGATCATGACTTTTCCTTCAGAGTGAGCCATGGACCCAACGTTTACTTCTTCAATTTCTACGCCGCCTTCGATGACACGTAAGGCATCTTGTGGATTTTCAAATAAGAGCAACGCACTTGTTTTACCGAAACGAGGATCTTTTGCTATTTCGATCATCTTATCGATCGGTATCACGTTCGCTTTGATTCCTGGTGGTGCAGCTTGAGTGATCAAGTTTTTACGTAACTTATCTTTAGAAACGTCGTCGGAAACAACGATGATACGTGTAGGTTTGACATCTTTTGACCAGGCTGTTGCGACTTGACCGTGTAAGAGACGTGAGTCCACGCGAGCGAGGCGGATATCGATTTTTCCGTCACCGACCACTGTACCTTCTGGTAAGGGCTGATTCGGTTCTTCACTTTCTGTTTCAACAGCTGCTTCAGCAGGTTGAAGATTTTCCGGTCTCACTTTAACGCTGTCTTTAGCCACTACGACGATGGATGCAGCAATATCTTGTGCTTTCTCCATAGAAAAACGACCTGTAAAGGATTCGATCAACATACCTAGATTAAGTCCTGCGACGATTGCCCATTTATCCTTGTGATCCTCGAACAATGTGTTGGCCTGATTAAATGGTGTACCGCCCCATAAATCAACGAGGAATAAAACTTCGTCTGAGTCGAATGTTGCGATTGCTTCTTCCATTTTACGTCTGATATCATCTGGACCTTCACTCGGAAGTAACGTTACAGCTTTGACATTTTCTTGTTCTCCCACAATCATTTCTCCTGATTGTAAAATACCTTCAGCAAACACGCCATGGCTTGCTAATATAATTCCTACCATTTATTTCCCTCCTACTACTAACATATTTTGCTATTTATTTTCTTCTAGTCTTCTTACAAAAAATCCCCTTTTTTTAATACATCGATCAAATTTTGTTTTCGATCGCTGGGAACTTTTCTTATTTCCAATTCAATGCCCTTATCATCTAAATACTTAAAGGCATCAATATCAGATTGGTCAACGGACACGAAGTGTGTCGCCATCTGTTTCCCCTCGGTAAATTTCATCCCACCAATATTGATGCTATCAAAAATCAAGCCATATCGGTGTACACGCATGACGTCTATAGGATTCGTAAATAAGAGCATTACTTTTACGTCATGTAATAAAGGATGTTCGACAATTTCTTTGAGCTTGGAAACAGAGACGACATGGGATTTCACCTCAGGTGGTGCAGCTTGAGTAAGCAATATTTTTTGAAGCGGGTTACAAGCTACTTCATCACTTACCACGATGATTCGACTGATACCTGAAGATTTTGACCAAGTCGTGGCGACTTGGCCATGAATTAGACGATCATCTATGCGAATTAATCGAATATCCATCCTTCCACAATCCCTCCTACTATAAACAACACTCCTTTCTTTCATTCGTACATGGGAATTTCTTAAAATGACGCTATTATTCCCTTCACTTATATATAAGCAAGAAGTGTGCCAACACACTAAACAAAAAAACAGTGGTGGGCCACTATTCTAATAAAACAGAAAAACCGACACACTATAAAAGTGTGTCGGTTGTGTGTTGATTTGGCTTATTCGGCCAGCAGTGTATCGATATCTTCTAGCTGTCCTTCTTCTTTCGTTATAAAGTATAGAATATAGGCATACTCATCTAGCGAAATCGTCAATTGAAGCTGTTTCTCTAACTGCTCAATGAGTACTTTCAAGTCAGTAAATAGCGGGTGACTCTTCCCCTCTTGATCGAAGTTTTGTTCGACCGAAAGATTATCGCTTTGAAGCGACCGCTCGATAATTCCAGCCACATGCAAGGCTAGATTGATATGAAAAGCATACTGATCGGTTTGTTTTGCTCTAAGCGTCGCACACTCATTTACGAATGACCAGATGAGTGGCACGACTTTTCGTGGATTAATAAACGCATAATTTTCTTCCACAAACGAGTAGACGAGAGACTCAGCCTGACTTTCTTTTTTTGCAGGATTCTGTGATTCAGATACATTTAGATTGATAAATTTTCTCAGTAAATGTTCAGGTTTGTCTTCAATAAAACGCTCAAGCGGGATAAAGGGCGCTTGAATTTTCGGATTCACAATACCCGTTGATGCAATGATCGTGTAGTTTTCCTGCCATTCGATTATTTTAGCCTCTAATTCGGTTACCGAACAGGTCTTCACTTCTATGCCTGATTCATTTGATTTTTGCAGCGGCTTTTCAATCATTTCTTTGATTTTCTGCGCGGTTCCCTCTCCGCTTGCACATACGGCTAATATTATAGGCGGTTTACGTTTTGATGGCTGATGTGTTCGATCGTGTTTGGGCAATTCTTTTGTGTAACCGCTGAACTTTGTTAACGATTCATACAATAATTCAATATCTGCGTCCACTAGCGCGGCTTTCCTCACTGCTTCCAGAACAATAGCTGTAGACACCATATCGATCGACCGGATATGAATGCCCGTTTCTTTCTGCAGGGATGTCTCAAACGTTGCCAGCGACCCCATATCAACGAGCAATAAGACACCGCTGCCTTCATTTGCTTCAACCACTGCTTTTTTTATCCGTTCATAAACAACCGTTGGAGACATATCAAGTGGCATATCAACAGCAACAACGCCTGAAGTATCTAAAAGTTCTTCTGCCACACGCGCCATGCTGCTGGCAGTTGAATCGCCATGTGTCGCAACGACAATTCCCACTCGGCCTGAAGCTGATTCTTCTTTAAGAGAAACAAGCAATACCGTTAAGTAATAGACTTCATTGTCCGGGATTTCTACAGTGAAATAATCGGCAATTTTATCTCTCAATCTTTCTGCAACTGCATATTCTCCGGCATACGTCATGGCCATTTCCCGGATACGATTATTCATTTTTCTTTCTTGACCATTGTTGATTTTATTTAATAAAGAACTGATGTGTAAACTTATCGCATAAATGAAATTCTGCTTAAACGATCCCCCAAGAGCCAGTTCAACTTCTTCTACAATCTGATGAGCAAATTGAATCACTTCTTTATTAACCACTTCTGCCAACTTGGATTCTGTTTGAAAAGAGAAGCCATGATTCCGGTAGAAAGATTTTAAATGCACGTTTATGTCAGTCGAAATATACTGATTGATGGAATTCCTATCTAGGCCCTCTGCCTCAAGCAATGCCGCCTTATCCCCAATGATATCGTAAATATTATAAGGCAGTTCATAGGAATCCATGGTCATTTTATAAAAGGGTTCGTTCGGATTGACTGTCATTTTGGCTTCGACATATTTCGATAAGTCCATTTGCTGAAGACGATTAGAAGAAAGACCTACTAAATGATCTTTGATTGTTTCAGGCAGATCCTTCACGGTCAAGGCAATTTCATCTTTACTTAACTGGTTCATAAATCCTCTAGCACAAACCAGTTGAATCGAAGATTTTAATTGACCGACGTTGCCATAACCCACACTAGCTATCAGTCCTTTAACTACTTCCTCATTTAATGTGATCTTTCGTTGAATACGATTGGCTTCAAGCCCAGTCAAGAGCTTCACCAAATCAAGCTGTTCACTGACTGCTCTTTCTTTGAATGATGGTAAGTGTATGTTTATCGGTATGCGTCGCATAAATGTGTCCAGAAATGTTGATTTTGGATCCTCAGTCGTTGCACAAACAATGCGTACGTTTGCCTGTCTACTTTTCCCTGTTTCACCTAAGCGACCATAAGTCCCCGTATCCATGAAGTAAAAAACCATTTCCTGTCCTTCTGGAGGCAAACGGTGAACTTCATCCAAAAAGAGCATACTTTCATCGGCTTGATGTATGATTCCTTCCTTTGAACTCGTCGCTCCTGTAAACGCGCCCTGGACGTAACCAAATAAGTAGCTCATCAGCAACTGTGGATTTGTTGCGTAATCAGCACAGTTAAAAATTATCAATTCTTTGTCTTTATCAATCAATTCATGTGATTGAGCGAAACGGAACATCGCATGCGCAAAGAAAGATTTCCCTGAACCGGTGGGCCCCGTTATCAATGTATTCAATCCTTTAGGAGGGTATAAAACAGCTGCTTTTGCTTGTTCAACAGCATTTTTCATGCTCCCATTGGCCCCAATGATCGACTTGAAAATATCTCGGGTTTGATTGTAAGAATATTCCAGCACTTCCTGCGTCACGCCAACGGACGCTTTTTGCTTTTCTTTATAACTTGGCACATGTTTGGTCAAAGGCCGATGACGCACTTTTTCCAGCGTGATAAAGCGAACGGGACGTCCGTCGATTTTTTTAAGTTCCCCATCTCGTACGAGCTGATTCAAATCTTTCGATACATTACTACGTATACTATTGACGGCTTCAGCCACTTCTTTTGTAGTAATCCCCATATCTTCTTCAATATCCTGGAGTGAAAAGGATGCACAAGCTTCTTTCATATACTTTAAAATACGTTGTTTCCGGTTCATTTTAATCCCCCTCGAATGTTCAGACAGTGTCACTCTATGTAGTTATCAGTATACACTTTTTTCAAGCAAATAACACACTAGCGACACACAAAAATTCATCTTTCAAGTGTATGAACACATCTTCTAAAGTCTGTTTCACGCTGTTCCAACTATATTCTAACTCTTTCCAGACGAAAGCTTCCCGGCGATTCGTCTGGAAAGGTCTGGTATCTCTAGTTGCAAAATTAGTGCGTTGGAAATGAAAAAAGAGCGTTTGACTATAAGGTTTTATCTTTGACTTATTTTATAAGTGACTAAAGCCTAGCTCTAGAATTTTGAGTGGTCACTTGAGAAACAATAAGCGGCTTCAGCACCCACTTACTGGTTGAGGAAACTGATCCGTTTAATCAGTTTCCTCCTTTCCATAAAATAGGACAGTTCTTCAGATCGATCTGAAGAACTGTCCTATTTTATGGAAAGGAGGAAACTGATT
>NZ_JAWOBT010000105.1:0-7413 GCF_046484155.1 Alkalibacterium sp. | reverse complement strand
CCAGCTTTCGGGTCGTTTCCCGGCACACAGATTAAATCCGGCTGAAGGAACCATTACAGGCTCAAACACCCAATCACCCCTTCAAAAGAAGGATTTACTCTTCTCATTCCATTTCCATTATACCGTTTATTTGTATTGTTTTAAATCTTTTAAACGATACTTGATTACAACAAAAAAAGAGTGCCTAATTTAATAGACACTCTCTGCTCTGCATTCATCATTTTCAAGTCACTGATAGCTTACTATATTCCGTTAATAAATGCACGTTCCGTATGCAAACAACTACTGCACACATAGAAAAAAGAAGCCTCATACCGTTGTGAGATTGCTTTCACAACAACGATTATAAGACTTCATTTCTTAAAGAGTATGGAGTTGAGGGGAGTCGAACCCCTGTCCAAGCACATCGACACTCAAGCGTCTACGTTCATAGCTTTACTATTTAAAGTTTTGCTCAGCATTAGCCGTAAAACAGGCATCATGCGTTGCTAGTCTGATAATCTCTTATCAGTTCTTCCAGACGGAAAGACTGATCGTATCCCACATATTATAGGACCCGATACCGAGCACATGGGCGATGCCGGTCGGATCACGCTATAAGCTGTTGTTACGCAGCTAAAGCGTAGGTGTTGCTATTATTGTTTGCAGTTATATTTAACTGTGACGTTGATACGCAGTCTCGTCACCTGCGGAACGCAACCCAAGCTCAATCTATGCCTGTCGAATCCGTAACAACCCCGACATAATAGAATGAGTCTCGTTTGACTCTATAAGTATTATAGCACATGTTTGTGTAAAAAGAAAGCCTGTTCGCTTTCTTTTTGTAAGTGTTCGTTGCGAAAGACACTTGTATACTTGCGTTTTTTTCACCATATACCCGATGTCCGACAATCCTTCCAATGCGCAAACTTCAACTGACGCACAAAAAAGATACACCTATTTCCAATTAAATAGGCGTATCTTTTTTGTATTTTAAATTCTCAATTAATTCATTTGATGCAGTCTATTATTTCGCTGCTCTTTGAATGCCTAAGATATCTTCTTTGGCATGGATCAAGTCCGTAATATTTTGACAATATGGAGCTTCACGATCAAATCTTTTTGAAGCTTCAGCAACTGCGCCGTTTAAAAAGTCTATTTCAGTCGGTCGCCCGTTTGCTAAGTCCTGATGCATAGACGGATAATGAGCTCCTACTTTTTCAGCTAATGCTTTAAGATAGGTAATCGTTTCTTCAACGTCAAGGTCGATATCATCCTGCAGTTTGGCTACTGTAGCAAATTCTGTTACTATTTTTGATAACATTGAATCAATTGTTGAAGCCGCGAAGACTTCTTGGATATTCGAATCCAGCAATGCACATAAGGCATTCATTGTTCCGTTTACACACGCTTTACGCCATGTTGTAAAGTTGACGTTATCACTATACACGCCGTATAAACCGCTTTTTTTCAGAATATCGACTATTTGCAATGCGCCATCTTTTTCCTCAGGAACACTATTTTGCAGTTCAACTGGTCCTTGTCCATCAAAGTGTGTAACTCCGGGAGCATCAATGCCAGCCGTCCATACTGTTGTACCCATGATAATATTCTTTTTATCTACGAATTCTTCAAGCGTTTGTAAATGACCTAAGCCGTTTAACAGACAAATGATTTTTGTGTTTTCACCAATGATGTGCTCAATGCTTTTCATCATTGATTTTAATCCCATTGATTTTGTAAAAACAAAAATGGCATCCATTTCCTCATTCAACTCATTAGGTTTACAAATCTTCATTTTTTGATTATCTTCAACGCCATTAACCGTAATGGTTAACCCGTTATCAGAGATATTTTGAATATGTTGTTCCCAGTTATCTAGTAATGTCACATCTTCGCCATTCTTTTGT
This sequence comes from Alkalibacterium sp., assembly GCF_046484155.1. Taxonomy (GTDB): domain Bacteria; phylum Bacillota; class Bacilli; order Lactobacillales; family Carnobacteriaceae_A; genus Alkalibacterium. The sequence continues at coordinate 5,524 of NZ_JAWOBT010000105.1, read as the reverse complement.
AAATGGTAACCAAATCCGCACCCTAGTGCACCTGATCCTGCAATTGCTATTTTCATAAATCTTATCCCCTTTTGTGTTTAATTTGTTGCCGGTTGAAATTCAAAAATATCATGTTGGTAAATTTTCAGTACCTTGTTGAACACGAAATCTATTAGTATTGCTCCACCAAATGGAATGACAAAGTATGCCATAATAACCATCCAGAGTTCTGATCCCATGTTTATGGCTTGGATTGGACCGACCAATCCGACGATTCCAAATCCTGCCGTTTGTGGTATCCCCTGTATGGCGAACACATAAGCGCCGGCACCAGATAGAATGGCATTGGCGACAATAGGTACACAGATTTTCGGGTGTCTGACAAGGTTTGGCATCATACATTTCATTGCTCCTAAGAGAATAGCCAAGGTTGTTCCTTTTTCATTAATCTTTCTAGAACCGATTACTAATACAGCCGTACATGCTGTTATCCCAATAGCAGCAGCTCCAGCCCCTAAGCCTGTTATCCCAATTGCTATACCGATAGCTACAGTCGAGATCGGTGAAATAATAATGATAGAGAAAGCAACAGCGATCAGTAAAGTCATCAATAATGGTTGTAGCTGAGTGAAGGAATTAATGATACTCCCAATTGTTGTGGTTACTAGACTGACATACGGTAAAGTAAGTATCCCGATTGTACCGACACCAGCTCCGACGATAATAGGTAGTAAAATCAATGTTAATGATCCTAATTTCCCTTCTAAATAGCGAGTAACAAAAACGGCTAATCCAGATATAAGCATAACATTGACCAAATCACCTATGCCTACTAAGGTAATCCCTGCATCAGTAACAGCATATGCGCCTGATCCTAGAAATGTCGCAGCACCAATAATGACACTCTGCATAGGGTTCAGCTTAAATTGCATACCAACTAGTACACCGATTATAGCAGGTGTTATAAACTGCATGGTGGATACAACCATTGCCAAGGTTACAAAGATCGAACCATAAGGAATCAGAGCCTTGAAAATTCCTCCTAAAATAGCATTAGCAATTAATCCAATGACGATACCGCTAGCAGTACCAGCAAGCACTTTATTTGTATAGTCTTTAAAAGTATATCGTTCTTCATTTAACATGTTTTTTCCCCTTATTCGAAGCCTGACAGCTTGTTATTTTATTTCCAAGCTCAGTATATCACATAACGACATACAATTTTCAGAGAATTACATGAAAATACACTAACAATATTTTAATGTAATTCTACAATTCTTATTAAGATTGTAGTATCTATTTATAAATTATAAGTATATAAAAAAACTCTCACATCACCGCTTTTCTCTGTAAGTGCTAGAGAAAGCTTATCGCAATGTAAGAGTTTAAACTTTTCACCCTAATTACTCAGCATCTTTAAAATGTGACACATCATTATAACGTTCAAGATGGAATGACCCGTCTTGATATTTAGCGACAGATACACTGACATTGAGTAATGCTTTGGTATCTTTTAAATCAGGAACGAAATTTTGTAAAATATATCGAATCGTTCCGCCATGAGCGACGAGTAGTATCTTCTCGCCTGTATCCCGATGGCGATCGATCAACTTGAGCAAGCCTTTTTCAACCCGTGACCAGAACATCATGAAATCTTCCGCATGTCCTTCAGGATCAATGGCGCGAAAGGCATCCATGCGTTCTGGAACATCTGTGTTTTTGAACATTTCCTGTTTTGTTTCATACCCTAAATATTCCCTGACTTTTTCGTAAGCTTCAGCGCCAAACATGCCTTCCATGGAACCAAAAAAGACCTCTCTAAATTCCGGCATTTGAATCATATTCAGCGTTTCCAATTGGCCATTTTCTTCCAATATGATTCTGGCTGTTTCTTGAGTACGTGATAAATCACTCGTATAAACCGCATTGAATTTTGTGTCAGCCAGTCCACGTCCGCAGCGTCGCACATCGTCTTTCCCATTTTCCGTTAGTGGTGTATTGCTCCACCCCTGTATTCTGCCGTAAGAATTAAAATACGTTTCTCCATGACGGACAAAATAAATAGTAACTCCCTTTTCAGTCATTTAATTCCTCTCCTTCATTCATCTTCTTCTTTCATTCTAACAAAATCCTGGATATTTAGCGATTAAATAGTTGAGTAAAAAAATTTCGATCTGTTATAAATCCTGCTTCCTCTTTTCTTTTACTTTTCAAGAAAACCTTTGTATATAGTCAGAAAAACAGTTTCAGTTAAACACGTTCGGTTAATTGCATCGTGATGTCTCACTCTACTTACCGAAGATGTCCCTCATTCGGCGCTTTGAAACTTTTCATATGCTTTAAATGACCGAATGGGGGCACCTTTGACAATTACTGATACCCTGTTTCATCCTACTTACCGAATAGCATGCCTGTTCGGTAAGTAGGATGAAATTCACACACTCAACGTGACGAACTAGCCGGACTTCGACATCTAGAAAACAAAACCCATTCTGTACTTACCGAATCACTCTCAGGTGTTATTATTTTTCTTGTCAAAGCAGCATTCAACAAGAAAACTAAGTACTTTCTGCGCACCTCTTTAACTGATCAGGGTTTTTTATCAAGCAAAAAAGGCTGGGACAATGGTCCCAGCCTTTTCCTATTGATAGTTATCTTTAACAGCTCGTCTTAGATCACGATCCTGATCGCGACGTTTTAACGATTCACGTTTATCGTATTGTTTCTTCCCTTTAGCTAAACCAATGAGAACTTTGGCGAAGCCATTCTTAATGTATACTTTCAAAGGAATCAACGTCACTCCACCTTGTTTCACTTCTCCGGCAAGTTTATCGATCTGCTTTTTCTTCATGAGCAGTTTGCGTGTGCGTACTGGGTCATGATTAAATTGATTGCCTTGTTCAAAGGGAGCGATATGCACATTATATAAAAATATTTCACCATTACGAATGCTCGCATAGCCGTCTTTCAGGTTGATCCGGCCGGCACGAATCGATTTGATTTCGGTTCCCTGCAGGACGATGCCCGCTTCAACCGTATCAAGAATAGAATATTCGTACCGTGCTTTTCTATTTTGAGCAATCAGCTTGCCTTCTCCTTTTGGCATATGGTTCCTCCCTCTTATTTTTTAGGTTTTTTCGCTTTATGACGTCCCTTATGCTCTTTGTCATCTTTAGATTTCCCTTTTCTAAACTGTTTTCTCTTGTCGCCTTTTTCTTTGTTACGTGCTCTTCTCGCTTCGTTATCTTTTATGCGTTTTTCTTTCGCCTCTTTGTCTTCGACTAATTCAAAGTCGATCTCATAAGATTCCTTATCGGCTTTCGTTACGATGATTTCAATTGTTTTTCCGATTCTAAAGATGTTACCTGTTCGCTGACCGACAAGTATGAGCTCACGCTCGTTAAATTCATAATAATCGTCCTTCATGTTAGAAATGTGAACGAGTCCTTCCACAGAGTTTTCTAACTGAACGAACAAGCCAAAGTTTGTAACCGACGTGATTACTCCTTCGAATTTTTCACCAATTTTAGTAGACATATACTCGGCTTTTTTCATTTCATCCGTTTCACGTTCGGCACTTACTGCGCGACGTTCTGTTATCGAACTACGCTCGGCAATTTCCGGCAAGAGGGCATTCCAGCGGTCTTTCGCTTTCTGGCCTGTTCCTTCATCTTCATAATAATGAATGAGTCGGTGCAGGATCAAGTCAGGGTAACGTCTGATCGGCGATGTAAAGTGAGAATAATATTCTGCGGCCAAGCCATAGTGACCAATCGGAACCACATCATATTTCGCTTGTTGCATCGAACGAAGCAGCAGCATGCTGATGACGCCTGCTTCCGGTTTACCGTCTACTTTATCTAATATGTCTTGCAGTTTTTTTGGAGTGATCGAATCTTTTAGACCGTTGACTTTAATGCCAAAGCTTGATACAAATTCGATGAAACGCTGCATTTTACCTTCATCAGGTTTGTCATGTATACGGAATAATATCGGTAAATCTTGTTTGGCGTAATGCTCAGATACGGTTTCGTTAGCAGACAGCATGAACGATTCAATGAGTCGTTCACCCACACCGCGTTCTCTGAGTAAGATGTCCACAGGGAAACCTGTAGGATCGACTTCAATTTTCGCTTCACGTGTATCAAAGTCTATCGATCCACGCGCTTCACGTTTTTTCACTAATATATTGTGTAGTGTTTGCATCTCTTCAAGCATCTCAAGGATTTCACTGTATTCCTGTTTAAGCTCTTGATCATCTTCATCTAAAATGCCGTTGACCCCTAAATAGGTCATACGGTATTTGGAATTGATAACACTTGATGAAACGGTGTAATCCACCACTTGACCGGCTTTATCGATCTCCATTTCACAACTTAACGTCAATCGGTCTACGTTTGGATGAAGCGAACAGATACCATTGGATAAACGCTGAGGAATCATTGGAATGACACGGTCAGTTAGATACACGCTCGTTCCGCGATTTAAGGCTTCAACATCCATTGCGCTGTTTTCCGTAACATAGTGGCTGACATCCGCGATGTGGACTCCTAAATAGTAATTGCCATTGTCCAGGCGTTTCACTTGTATCGCGTCATCCAAATCCTTCGCATCCGCACCGTCGATGGTAATAATGAGTTCATCACGCAAATCGGTACGTCCCTGGATATCCTCTTCTGCAATCATATCCGGAACAGTTTCAGCTTCATCCAGAACTTCTTTCGGAAATTCGCTTGGAATATCATATTTATGGACCACGGTTAAGATCTCAATGCCCGGTTCATCTTTGTGTCCAAGTGTCTTCGTTACAATACCACTCAAATGATTCATTTCGCCGTTGTACGCATAGTCCGTTATCTCTACTTGAACGATGCTTCCTTCAACTGGACGAATCCCTTTAGTTTCAATTTGAACTGTCAAATCAGGCATTTTCTGATTTTTAGGTTTCACATAACCATAGAGGTTCTTCTCTTTTACTTCTTCATCATTGTATGCATGAAATTCTCCAAAGACGTGTTCTGTACCACGTTCAATGATTTCGATGATCTTCCCTGCAGGTCCTTTATCTTTATGTGGCAGCGCTTCTTGCGTCACTTCAACTTTAACAATATCTCCATTTAAAGCTGATTGGGTATCGTTTGGTGGAATAAAGATATCCTGATCATATTCTTCGATCGTTACAAACCCGAATCCACGATCAGTACCGCTAAACCGGCCAGTCATAGTAGTTGAGGCATCTTTCAATTTAAACTGTCCACTTTGCAGAAGCACGACCTTATCTTCTCTTTCCAATTCAGCGACAGCTTTGACCACCTTTTTAAAATCATTCGCTCCAGAAAGGTTCAAACCTTCACTGATCTCGTTGACTTCCATAGCTTTTTCCTTTTGAGCCTGGTCCAGCCGCGCCTGCGCGGCCTGGACGCGCTCGCGCGCGCTTTTCTCGGCCAGCTGCACGCGCTCGAACACCTGGTCGCTGATGAATTCTCTTGTGCCGAGCTCCGCCAGGCGCGTCCGCGCAGGAGCTCGGCCTCGAGTACCGCGAGGT
>NZ_JAWOBT010000088.1:0-14258 GCF_046484155.1 Alkalibacterium sp. | reverse complement strand
GGATCAAACTCTCAATTTTAAGTTTGAAATAGCTCGTGTTACATAATACTTCCGAGTTAAACATGTTAACTCGTTTGTGTTGTCTTGGCCCAATAAATTGGACCGAAGACACCTGCACATTTGATTGTTTACTTTGTTCAGTTTTCAAAGATCTATTTCGTTCAATTGCTGACGACGTGATGTGTCAACTCGTATAATATTACATGCTTTCGTTTTGATTGTCAAGAACTTTTTTTAAATCATTTGAAAACAATTTAAAATCTGTAAGCGTTACCTTTACCTCTATGACAACTATTTTAGTATAACCTATGACATGAACAATGTCAATAAATATATTTTATTTCTTTGCTACGAAATATACTGATATGTTTTGTAGCAACGAGATTAATATTAACAGGTTATTATTACATAGTCAACAACAATTTTAAAATGATTACTTATTTCCCCAAAAGTACAAATGATAGTCCTGCAAGTCTTCTCCATTATCATATTGTTCTACAGAGCCCACTTGATTGAAGCCATTATTATTATAAAAAGCATTCAAGTATCTATTGGAAGCAACACAATCCAAGCGAAGTCCGGATTTCTTCTCAAGTCTAGCAACTTCTTTCGCTTTATCTAACAACAAACTGCCAGTATTTTTTCCATGTTCATCCTCTGATAATGCTAAGCGATGCAAATAAAATACGTCACTTTTTATATCTCTTCCCCAAAAAGCTTCATCCCAAGCTGTTTGTTTACTCCACAAGGCAAATGTCCCTACTAAAGAATCGGAATTATAGACCAGATAAACTTCTTTACGTTTGATTGCTTCTTCTATATTATGCACATCTTCACCTTTTAATAACCCTGCCCATTGTGTAGAGCCTTTATCATTTAACCATTTTGCTGTTTTGAATAACAGTGTTTTCACTCTGTTTAAATCTGCTAATTGTGCCTGGACCACTTTAACGTCTCCCATAATCACTTCTCCTCAATACAGTTGTCTAAATAATAGAATACACGAAATATATATAAAAAGAGAAAAGAGTCAAGACTCTTTTCTCTTTATGATTACTTTTAAAGTCTATTATTTAATTCTTTTGCTAAGTCTTCAAAACCTGGCTTGCCTAATAAAGCAAACATGTTTTTCTTATAAGCTTCCACTCCAGGTTGATCAAATGGATTAACGCCATTCATATAACCAGAAACGGCTACAGCAATTTCAAAGAAATAGAAGAGATATCCTAATGTATAAGCAGAGGTATCAGGAATCGTTAAAACAAAGTTTGGAACGTCGCCGTCTGTATGAGCTAATAAGGTTCCTTCAAAAGCTTTTGTATTAACAAAATCAATTTCTTTACCTTCAAGATAGCCGAGACCATCTAGATCTTCTTTTTCTTTAGGAATGGTCAGAGATTTTTTGGGTTTTTCAACTTTAATGACTGTTTCGAACAAGTTTCTTCTACCTTCTTGAATGTATTGTCCTAAAGAATGTAAATCAGTAGAGAAGTTAGCACTGGACGGATAAATACCTTTTTGGTCTTTACCTTCGGATTCTCCAAATAATTGTTTCCACCACTCTGAGACGTACTGTAGGTTTGGTTCATAATTCACTAACAATTCAGTCACTTTACCTTTTCTGTAAAGAATATTCCTTAAAGCTGCATACTGATATGCACTGTTCTCCGATATGTTATCATCAGAAAAATCTTGACGCGCTTGGTTTGCACCTTCCATTAGTTTATCAACATCGCCGCCACCTACAGCGATAGGCAATAGTCCAACTGCTGTTAATACAGAAAAACGTCCACCGACATCATCTGGTATAATGAACGACTCATAACCTTCAGCGTCTGCTAAAGATTTCAAAGCGCCTTTTTCTTTATCTGTTGTAGCAAAGATCCGTGTTTTCGCTTCCTCTTCGCCGTACTTTTCAATCAACAGATTTTTAAATACTCTAAATGCAAGTGCTGGTTCCGTCGTTGTACCCGATTTAGAAATGATGTTCACTGAAAAATCTTTTTCTCCGATGACTTCAATAAGATCTGATAAATAAGTTGAGCTTATGCTATTCCCTGCAAAATATATTTGTGGGGTTTCGCGTTTATCTGAATTTAAAGAGTTATAGAAGTTATGATTTAAAAAATCCAATGCAGCTTTTGCGCCTAAATACGATCCACCGATACCAATGACCACGAGTACCTCTGAATCTGATTTGATTTTTTGGGCCGCTTTTTTAATGCGATCAAATTCTTCTTTATTGTAGTCTTCAGGTAGATCTACCCAACCTAAAAACTCATTACCTGGTCCAGTCTTTTCGCGTAGCAGGTGATGCGCTGCGCTTACTTGTGACTGCATGTAGTCTAATTCTTCGTTTTTAATAAAATGACCCATCACTTTAGAGTCGTCAAACGTAATATATGACATTAATAATTCCTCCATTTTTTAGTTACATAAGTAAAAATTGCGGTACTCCAGATATCTTCCATTCTTCAAGTGTGGACATAATGTTTTCTGAATGTACCCATGATAAACCACTATCTTCCATTAACAATTCGCTGGGTGATGATACATTCTCATCTTCATAAATAAATACAAACAAGGGAATCCGATTATCATTAACAACAGCATTAGTTAATTCATTTAATTCTAAATTTTCTATCTTAATGTTTACGAGTTCTTTTAATCTACCAATCACACAAGCAAGTCCAGTTTTTTTAGGCTCAACCAGCGTGGATGGAAACGAATAACCATTTTCTTCTTTTCTAACTAAAAAGACATATCTTCCATCTGCATCTTTAACTAAGACTGTACTAGCTACATAGTGATTTTCCTTAATCAATATCATTTACACCCTTCTATTGCTATATTTTAAGGTCGGTTTACTTCCTGTTTTCTTCTATCTCTCTTAAAGCTTGTTGTTTCCACTTAGGCATCTTATCCTCGATTGATTTGAATCCAACACCTGTTTTCCTACCATATCTAGAAATGTTTTTACGGTTTGAAAAAGGATGATACTTGGGTTTCTGCAAGCTTCTAAGTGATAAACTGATTTTATGTGAATATTCATCGATATCCATTATCATAACATCTATTTCATCACCTTTAGAAACAATCTCTGCAATATCCTTAATATACCCATGTTTCAGTTCAGAGATATGAATAAGTCCCTGCGTATCATCATCGATGGAAACAAACGCTCCATACGGTTGAATTCCTGTGACAGTTCCTCTTACTTTTTGACCAATTTGGTAGACCATGAACTCACCTCTTTACTTTCATGATACGAGTGAATTTATCATTAAATAGTATAGCATGAATGTAACTATTTTGGAAATACTCTTACAGAAAATCCCTTGCTATAATTGATCATATGCAAGATACTATGAGTATAAAATATGTTGAAGGAGCGATTTCATGGATTTTGATAAAGTGGTTAACCGTAAAGGAACAGGCAGCGTCAAATGGGACAGGGCCGAGAAGATATTCGGCAGGGATGACGTACTACCTATGTGGGTAGCAGATATGGATTTTGATAATGCCAAACCAATAAAGGATGCCTTAAGAGCTCTCATCGATAACGAAGTGCTAGGCTATACTTTCCCCCAAGATTCACTTTTTACAGCAATTATTAATTGGCAGAGAGAAAATCACAATATGGAAGTGAAAAGAGAACACATCATGCTTTCCCCGGGTGTATTATCTTCAATAGCCGTTACCGTCCAAGCATTATCGCAACCTGGAGACAGTGTGTTGATTCATGACCCTGTGTACGCTCCTTTCCATTCAATGGTAAATAAAAACAACCGACAAGTCCACCGTACGCCCCTAAAAATTGAACACGGACAGTATACAATGGACTTTAAAGATATAGAAAAACAATTCAAAACAAAAGAAAATATAAAGTTATTTATTATTAGTAACCCTCACAATCCAGGTGGTCGCGTATGGTCAAAGGAAGAACTTACTGAATTAGTGGAATTGTGTAAAAAATATAACGTTATTTTGATTAGTGATGAGATTCATAGCGATATGGTTTATAGCGAAAATACATGTACTTCTCCAGTAACTATCGACGAATCTTATAAAAACTGGGTCGTTACACTTCATTCTGCAACGAAAACATTTAACATTGCTGGAGTTAAGGCATCATTCATCTTGGCCTTTAATGATGAATTAAGATCCAAAATCATTGAAGTTCAAGAAGAAACAGAACTGGATATCATTAATACCTTCGGAATGAAAGCAACAGAAGCTGCTTTTTCCAATTCAAAAGATTGGCATAAACAATTATTATTGAAACTAGAAGCTAACAGATCGATCGTCATGGAATTTTTTGATACTCAACTTCCCAATGTTTCATACATGGTTCCTGAAGCGACCTACCTCTTTTGGTTTGACGCCTCAAATCTTAACATCGAAAACGAAAAATTGAGAGAGACCTTCGCTCAAGTGGGAAAAATCGGATTAAATGACGGATTAAGTTATGGTCCAAATGGTAAATCCTTCATGCGTTTAAACTTCGCAGTGCCTGAATCACTTTTGGAGGATGGCCTTAACAGAATAAAAACAGTGTTTGACCAATATGATCAGTAAGACATTTTAATTATAAGAAAAAACGATTCTCAATTTTTTGAGAATCGTTTTTTCTTATAATTCTTTTTGAGCTAAGAGCAAGCACCCTGTAATTCCTGCATTATCTTGTAATTTTGGTGGAACAATGTATTCTTCTAAATTCGGCGTGGCTACATACTCATTAAGTAATTTAGAAAATTCAGCTCTAACAAGCGGAAACAACTGTGTTTGTTTCATTACTCCGCCACCTAAAATGATTTTTTCCGGACTTAATATTAGAGTATAAGACATTAAAGCTTGTGCTATATAATAGGCTTCTATCTCCCAAACCTCATCACTATCTGTTAAATATTGAGCTTTTTTATTATATCTTTTCTCAATGGCAGGTCCAGCTGCAAGTCCTTCTAGACAATTCCCATGATAGGGACAGGCCCCTTCGAAAGAATCCTGTTCATGCATTCTGACCAAAATATGTCCCATTTCAGGATGACCATAACCTTCTAACGGTTCACCATTTATTACAGCTCCGCCTCCGATACCGGTTCCTATAGTAAGGTACAGACATGACTCTTTTCCAACAGCAGCCCCTTTTTTCAATTCCCCAAAAGCAGCTGCATTGACATCTGTCGTCCAACCCATCGGCACATCATATCTTTCTTTCAATTTTCCCAAGAAATCTACATTTTTCCATCCCGATTTCGGTGTCGACGTTACATAGCCATAGGTTGCTGATTTTTTATTAACATCAATAGGACCAAACGATCCAATACCCATAGCATCCAGTTTATAATCATCAAAAAATTCAAACACTTTTTCAAATGTTTCTTCGGGTGTAGTTGTTGGAATAGATAATCTTTCAACATGGTTAAGATCATTATCACTCACGGCTAGAACAAATTTTGTTCCTCCTGCTTCAATTGCGCCTAACATGACAAACCTCCTCGTATTAAAACTTAATTAGTCGTTGTCAATTATTGAAATCGTCTCAATAACGACGTCTTTATTAGGTTTATCCATGGCATTCTTTTTAACATTTTGAATGGTATCTGCTACGTCATAACCTTCGATCAATTGGCCGAAAACGGTATGTTTCTGATCTAACCAAGGTGTTCCGCCTTTTTCTTTATATGCTTCGATAATTTCTTGTGGATATCCGGCATCTTTTAACTGGGATACCATTTGTTCCGGTAATTCTGACATCGTCACAATAAAGAATTGACTTGAGTTAGTATTAGGACCAGCGTTAGCCATTGATAGGGCACCATTTAGATTGTATAGCTCTGGGCTAAATTCATCTTCAAAATTCCCGCCTAAGAGACTGTCTCCGCCCATACCGCTTCCAGTAGGATCGCCACCTTGGATCATGAAATTAGGAATGACACGATGGAAGATCACACCGTCATAATAACCTTTTTTAGCTAAACCAACGAAGTTTTCTACAGTCTTGGGTGCATGTTCTGGGAATAACTGAACAGTCATTTCACCTTTATTCGTCTTGATCACAGCACTTAAACCTATATTCTTATAATTTCTTAATTGTGGAAATTCACTCATTGTATTGTTCCTCCTATTTTAGATGTGTCTCTAGTTTACCTTAGTTGGACCTTATTTCCAATAAGTTTTGTATTTGTAATTTTTTTTATGATCATTCTCTATTGTTCGTGTTATTATTAGCGTAAGAATCTATTTTATACAAAGGACGTTGTTAAATGATAATATTCGAAAATTTTCCATTAGTTGCTGCGTTATCAGCTATTATTTTATCCCAAGTTATCAAAATCCCCATTGCCTATTTTCTCAATCGGCCTTCAACGGTTGCTTTGGCTATTTCAACTGGCGGTATGCCTAGCTCTCATTCAGCTGGAGTAACTGCGTTAATAACAAGTTTATTAATAGAATATGGTATAGCTTCTCCCTATGTTGCTATTGCTTTCACCTTTGGAGTCATCGTCATGTTTGATTCTATGGGAGTGAGACGTCAAAGTGGCGAACACGGAATCATTATTAATGAACTAATTAGAGATTTCGATGATTTGAAAAAATCTTTTTCAAAATACAATCATGAAGAAGTCTTGAAAGAAGATGACGAAGAACTGAGATCACGAGGATTTTTAGGACATAAACCAATTGAAGTCTTTTTTGGAATAATTTCGGGCATTCTTATCGCTCTTGTAATTAGTCTGTTTTATTAAAATAACTTAAATCTTATGACAAACCATATACGGAGGGTTACGCTTGACTGGTTCAGACGAAATATACGATATAACAATTATTGGGGGCGGCCCAGTAGGAATGTTTGCCGCTTTTTATGCTGGTATGAGGAATGCCAAAACTAAGATAATCGAATCTTTACCAGTCTTGGGTGGACAAGTCGCGCTATTATATCCAGAAAAAACACTTTATGATGTCGGAGGATATGCGGGTGTGACCGGTAAGGAACTCATTCATCAACTTAAAGCACAAATGCAGCATTTCGACCAGACCATCTGTTTAGAAGAAGAAGTGAGAGAGATAACTAAGTTAGAGGATAATCTTTTTTCACTGAAAACATCTAAAGGGACACATTATTCTAAAACAATCATTATCGCTACTGGTCAAGGTTCTTTTCAACCTCGAAAGTTGGCACTGGATAATGCCACACCATACGAAAGCAATAATCTGCATTATATCGTAAAACAAATAGATCAGTATAAAGGTAAAACGGTTGTGATTTGCGGGGGTGGCGACACTGCAGTCGATTGGGCACTTACTTTAGAATCGATTGCGAAAAAAGTATACTTAATACATCGACGCGACCGTTTCAGAGCACATGAAGGTTCTATAGAGATGCTTAAGGCTTCCAGTGTTGAAGTGATGACCCCTTATGTCCCTTGCGAATTGATTGGTCAAGATAATCACCTCCAATCAGTCGTTTTTAAAGAAACACGTGCAGATGGACTCAAAAAGATTGATTTAGATTATTTTATTGTTAATTATGGCTTTGTTTCATCGCTTGGTCCAATCAAACAATGGCATTTAGATATTGACCGGACAGATATTATTGTTAACAGCAAGATGGAAACGTCTATTAATGGCATATATGCCGCCGGTGATAGTATTACTTTTGATGGCAAACTGAACTTGATTGCCACAGGATTTGGAGAAGCACCAACAGCTGTAAATCACGCTATCCATTCTATTCATCCAAAAGAATACGCTCAACCTATTCAGAGTACCAAATTATCATTTGAAGAATAAAAAGGAGGAATTCTAATGGTGCAACCAGGTTCAAAATTACATGAAGTAGCCTTAAAAAAATTGAAAACTCGTGGTGTTAAACTAGAGGAAATTGCTGAATTAGTTTATGATTTGCAAAAACCTTATATCTCAGATATTACAATGGAGTTATGTTTAGAAAACGTTCAAGCTGTACTGAGAAAAAGAGAAGTTCAAAATGCCGTACTTACCGGTATTGAATTAGATGTATTGACTGAAGAAGGGAAATTATCAAGTCCTCTTCAAGAGATTATCCAAGAAGATGAAAGTCTTTATGGTATTGACGAAATCTTAGCTTTATCAATTGTTAATGTTTATGGTTCCATCGGATTTACAAACTATGGCTTTTTAGACAAGACAAAGCCAAAATTGATCAAACGCTTGGATGATCATACACAGACCAATCAAACACATACCTTTTTGGATGATATTGTAGGTGCCATTGCTGCAGCAGCTGCAAGCCGTTTGGCACACGACAATCCGGGGATTTCTAAAATAATGAAGTAAATGAGTGAAAGTGACGTTCGTTTAAAAACGAACGTCACTTTTTTTACATATTGAAATTTTCTGCTTCCAGTAAAATCATGGTTACTTAACTATGTCTCCTCAACTTTTCTGGATTGATTTTCTTGTCTCTGAATCAATTGACATTATAGCGTTCTTTTCTTTAAGCAGCATTAAATTCATCACGCCAAAATCATAGCCCTCTATCGTACCTTTAACTTTTACACTTCCCCATTAAACCTTTGGTAGCAGGAATCTCTATATGATATGTCCATGCACCTTTGCTTTTTTCATATATCAACTCTAATTCAACGTTATCGAGTAAACACGCATTCATCTTTATATCTCCTCCCACTAATATCACTCTATCCATCCAACGACAAGTCTTATATTTATTGGATGAATAAAAGATTATTAAATTTAAATATACTGTTTGAACCTCTCATGACTAAAGTCACGAATGTCATCGGCTGTTTTATAAAAAAAGGTTAAACAAGAGCTATTACTTAGTCTTGTTTAACCAAAAAATTATTTGAATGCATTTCTTTTACTATATTGGTAAACCCCGATAAAGATAATTTCAATAAGTATAAAAAACAATAAAAAAGTATACATGAAAAATTCTTGAGGTAACGCCAGTATAATAGGATCAGTAGCTGGATTAAACAACCAGTCATCGTTATTGAAGAAAAGTTCATGAAAAACTACAAACATTCTGTCAAAATTAACTGCCAATAAAGTGAGCAGTACGGGGGGGACGAGACTTGCAAAAAAGAACGGTTTTTGAAGCATCCAGATACCTTTGTCTTTCTTTAGCGTCTTCGTATAAATAAAGCTTCCTATGAAAGATACAACTAAAATAAAATAGTTAAGGTAAAACAAAAGTTTCACTTCCCAGAAATGAAGCAAGCCACTTTCTGAACTCGGAAAATCCGGCATATTCAATTCGGTGACCCATGGAAAATGTAAATAGCTTAACAGAACATGGTAGTTATCCATCAAAGTTTCAAAGGATAAATTTAATTGTTCCGGTATCTCATGTAGCCAGACCGAAAAATAATACAAGGGAGTGAATAAAATAATGAACGCAATGCTTGCTGTGATAATGAATAAAAACAAACTGCTTAAACCCATTATTTTTTTAAGGTAATACATTCTACTGTCCCCACTCATCCAACGTATTAATAATGTAAGTTGGTTGTTTCGCCTTATTATTTAAATCATCTTTCTTCGTAAAACCCGTTAAAACTAATAATGTGTCTATGCCACTGTTTATCCCCGCTAAAATGTCTGTTTCATAATTATCTCCCACCATAATAACCTCTTCTTTTGAAAGATGTATTTTATCTAGTGCGGATTTCATCATTATTTTTTCGGGTTTCCCAATAAAAGTCGGTTTTGTCTGAGATGACTTTTCTATTAAAGCTACGACTGATCCAGCTCCAGGGACCATTCCTCTTTCAGTAGGCAAGTTTGTATCCTTGTTCGTTGCAATGAATGTCGCACCATTTTGAATTGCCAAACTAGCAATTTCACATTTATCATATGTCAAATCGCGGTCGAGTCCAACAACAACATGATCAATATCATCTTCTACAAGTTGACATCCGACATCTTTCAATGCCTGTTTTAATCCGTGTTCTCCAACAACATATACCCGGGTCCCTTTTAACTGCTTGACGTAATCAGCTGTAGCAAGTGCGCTCGTATAGACATCCTCTGCTTTCGCAGGGATATTAAACTTAACTTGCAACTTTTCCGCTACCTCCTCGGGGGTACTGGTAGAATTGTTTGTGAGAAATAAATATGGTATTTTAGCATAATTGAGTTTTTCAATAAAAGTTGGTGCTGCTTCTATTGGTTCTGATCCCCTGTACATTGTTCCATCCAGATCGATAAAGTAACCTTGATAACTTTTGAATTGCATGACTTAACACCTATTCTTTCTTTTTTCTGATTTGAAAACGTGTCTTCCCAGTATTATTTTTCACTTCTTGTACTTCTTCTTTTTTTTGATCCGCTTCGTTTGTTTTATTTCGATGTGTTTTTGTAAATGAGCGTTTCTCGTTCGCTATACGATTAGAAGCTTCTTGCTTATCCTTATCAGTGGTTTGAGGTTCTCTCTTTTTCTTATAGGGTTTGCTTGGTTTGCTTGACTCGCTTGGTTTGCCTGCTTTACTTGACTGGCTTGGTTTGCTCGGTTTGCTCGGTTTGCTTGGTTTGCTCGGCTTGCTTGGTTTACTTGACTGGCTTGGTTTGCCTGCTTTGCTTGACTGGCTTGGTTTGCTTCGTGGTTGAGATTTACTGTTTGAATCATATTGGTGATTAATTTGTTTTCTATTAGGTTCAATATTTTCCAACACAAAATACGCACAACCAAAACTACAATATTCTAAAAGATAATCTTCTAAATAAGAAATACGCATGTCAATTGGGATTTTCTTCACTTCATCACGATAAAACCCTCTTAATCTCAGCTTGCCATAGGACATATCACCTACCAGATAATCATATTTCTCTAAAAAATCGCTATATCTTTCTTCTAACAACTCTAAATCCAAGCCTTCTCTGTAATTCTTTACAATCTTATATCTTTCTTTGTTGATCAGAATATGTTCTGAATCTATTTTTTTCACGATCTTATCTTCAGGAATGATTGCTTTTTCCAATGTTTCACTGGACGATTCAGATTGCTCGTCTTTCTCAATTTCATTACTCACATGTATTCTTTCCTTTCAATGATATTCATAGCACTATTGACTATTAATAATTAGTATTTATACATTTCTTATAATTGAATCACGTATTATCTCTGTTTATTTTAACACACAATGGTATCTGTAATATAATCATTTTTTACATTAGAGGGGCAAACAATCTTAAGACACTTCTAATTGCTTTGGCTGCTAGAGACTGTTTCACATTCTCGTAAGCTATTCGTTCACTCTGATCGATTGTATCCACCATATCCATTTCAATTTCTTTTATTGCATTCGTTCCGTATATAACGACCGCATTTTCAAAATGCAGATACAGGCTTCGGTAATCAAAATTGATCGTCCCAACCTCTGCAACTTCACCATCTATAAGTATTGTCTTTGCATGAATGAATCCTTTTGAGTACTCGTATATTTTCACTCCCGCGTCCATTAAGTCTGTGTAATATGACCGCGTCGTAATATGTACGAGGTATTTATCCCACTTTTTGGGCGTGACAATACGGACATCCACACCACTCCGTGCAGCCAGTATGAGCGCTATTTCTAAATTTTCGTCAAGTATTAAATAAGGTGTATATATCCAAACTGATTTTTCTGCGGCATGAATCAATTTAATGAATACGTGTTCGCCGATATTCATGGTATCCGTCGGGCTATCTGCAAAAGGTTGAACAAATCCAGCACTTTCTTCTTGCTCATCATTATAATTCGGTTTAAGATCCCTGATTTCATCAGAAAGTGAGTGGTCATCCATTGTTTGCCATAACTGCAGAAAAATTAAAGTTAATCCCCAGGCTCCCGGACCCTCTAGCTTGACACCATTATCTTTCCAGTGTCCGAACCGTTCGATTTCATTGATATACTCATCAGCCACATTGATCCCTCCAGTAAAAGCCACTTCACCATCAATGGATAAGATTTTTCTGTGATCTCTGTTATTCTGTGAAGATGTGACAATTGGATGAAATAGATTATAAACCCTGCTTGTGATGCCTTTTTCTGCAAGTATCGCTTGAATGTTCTTTGGTAAGGTCACAAAACTTCCGATATCATCATACATCACGCGGACATCCACGCCTTGTGCTGCTTTCTCTTCCATAACTGCCAACATTTCCTGCCACATTTTACCCTCAGCAACAATAAAAAATTCAAAAAAGATGTATCTTTCAGCTTTCTTCAATTCTTCCAGCATTGCCTTGAAATAGTCTTCTCCAAGGGGATAGTAGGTTACTTCTCTTGCCGAGTAGACAGGGTATTCTCCTGTATTGGACAAGTAGTGCATTAGTTTACCATGATTTTTGAATTCGCTCTTTGCTTTATTCAAGACTAACTTGTTCTCTAGTTTATAGGGTTTATGTAAATCGTAGATATTTTCTAAAGATCTTTGTAATTTTTTTGTCCGTGTTTGTCTATTAAACATGAGATAAAAGAGTGTGCCATAAATAGGGAAAATCAAGACTTGCAAAATCCACGTCACTTTATACGCTTCTTTACCCTTTTTCCATACAACATGTAGGGCCACTCCGATTGAAAGCAATGTAAAAATAGTTTCTAATATAATAGAATAGGCAACCGATTGTAAAATAATAATTCCAAAAACAATAAATTGAATGATGATCAAAAAAGTAAGTAAGATTCGTCGTCTAAATAAATATATAAGCATTTTTTTACCCAAATTGATTCCTCCTTATACTATTCAAGTATGCCTTTTTTTTCATTATTTGTCACTCTCTGACTAAATGACCTAAAGTGTAATTTTTAAATTTTTCTAAAAGCTAGAGATCTCTTTGTTTGTCGCTATATCTTTTCAAGGGATCATACTTAACTGATAGTTATACTTTTTACTTTATTGACATCTTGAGCCTCTTCTTCTAAAGTAATACATGGAATGTTTATACTAAAAAGGAGAAATTATGCCCAAAAAATATTACGCAGTTAAAAAGGGGCGCAATCCAGGTGTTTACACCACATGGCCGGAAGCCCAAAATCAAGTATCAGGCTATGCCAATGCCCAATTCAAATCTTTTCAGACTGAAAGCGAAGCAAAAGCTTTTATAACCAATGAAAGGGAAAAGAGTAGTTACATAACACCAGACTCTCTCATCGCCTATGTGGATGGTTCTTTTAGTAAAAAGAAAAAGACCTATAGTTATGGCGTTGTCTTGCTGAAGGATAATACTGTTATTCAGGAATTAAGTAATGCGGGCAGTGATCCGAAGTACGCAGAAAGCTTCCAGATTGCGGGTGAATGCTTTGGTGCCCTCAATGCTATTAAATGGGCCATCGAACATAATTACAAGAAAGTTATCATCCATTATGATTATTTAGGTATTGAAATGTGGGCAACAGGGCAATGGAAGGCCAACAAAACAGTTTCAAAAGATTATGTTAAATTTTATCAAGCTTATAGTAAAAAAATTGATGTCTCTTTTGTTAAAGTTAAAGCCCATACAGGAATAAAACACAATGAAAGAGCAGATGAATTGGCAAAAACAGCGTTAACTGACTAATCTAATCAGTTATCATTATCACGACAAAAACCCGAGGTGCTCTCTAAAACCATAGAGAACAACTCGGGTTTTTTTATAGTTGAGCGATTTTCCCCATATCCTCATCAGACAATAAGAAGTCCTGACTTTCTAAATTAGCTTTCTGGTTTATCGGATTATGAGATTTTGGAATAACCACTACGCCTCTTTGGGTTTGATAGCGGAGCAAGACCTGTCCCCAGGTTTTACCATAGTTCTCGCCAATTTTATTTAGATAGTCTTTATGTTGATCGGTTGTCTTCATCGGCCCCCAAGCTTGTGGTCTAATGTCACGATTTAACATGTATTTTATCCATTCATTATTCCATTGTGTCGGATTAGACTTGATTTGGTTTACAGCCGGTTTTATGGTTGCGAATTCATCTAATTTTTCAAGATCTGCATTAGAAAAATTGGAAACGCCAATGGTTTTTATTTTACCTTTACTTACAAATTCTTCCATTACTTCCCATGTTAATTTCAGTTTTTCCTCGTCTTCGATCGGTCTATGAATAAGATACAAGTCGATATAATCTGTTTCAAGATTCTTCAAACTTTGGTTGAGTGTCTTTCTTACCGTCGCTTTGTCTTTTACATACTCATCTTCTGCAGGTATTTTAGTGGTTAAATAAAATGCTTCACGGTCAATACCGCTTTCTTTAACTGTTTTACCGACACCCGCTTCATTTCTATA
>NZ_JAWOBT010000079.1:0-5505 GCF_046484155.1 Alkalibacterium sp. | reverse complement strand
GCGAGCACACTGCAGCACCACAAGTCTTTTGTGCTGGACGACCCAGGCACAGGCAAAACGCTCTCGGCAATCTGGGCCATGCAGGCTATGCGGCGTGAATCGGTTTCTGAACCATGTGAGTTGGCGTTTCGCATAGTTCCTTGAATGCTGTTTCACCTGCTGCACCACTTCTTCCAGTGACTCTCGCCCCTCTAGATAAGGACTGAATTCTTTGTAGCCGATGCCTTTTTTACTCTGCACATCGCCGGGGAAATTTGCATAGAGCCCCTTCACTTCTTCGAGCAAGCCCTGATCAAGCATGAGACCGACCCGCTTGTTGATGCGTTCGTACAAGACTTCCCGGTCCGTATTCAACCCGATCACAAACGCATCGTAAACCGGTTCTTTTTCCCGTTCAGCTTGATAGTCGGAGAACTTCTGACCGGTTGCATGGATCACTTCCAGGGCGCGGATCACCCGTCTGACATTGTTTGGATGGATGTTCGCGGCAGCTACCGAATCTTTTTCTTCCAGCAGCTGATGCAGCGCTGCTCGTCCATTTTCACGTTCAAAGCGCTCCATCTCTTCCCGAAAAGCGGGATCAGGCTCTGCTTTCCCGCCGTGACTGACATTGAACAGGAGGGATTCGATATAGAGTCCGGTTCCCCCGACAATGATCGGCACCCTTCCTTTTGAAGTTATCTCAGTTATTTTTCCGGACGCATCCTTTTTGAAATCAGAAACGGTATACGGTTCATCCGGTGACTTGATATCGATCAAATGATGCGGCACGCCTTGGGTCTCGTCTTGCGTGACCTTGGCCGTGCCGATATCCAGCCCTTTATATACCTGCATGGAATCGCCGTTGATGACTTCGCCGTCAAAGGTCTGAGCCAACTCGATCCCTAACTGCGTTTTCCCTACCGCTGTAGGTCCTACAATGACTATTATTTTATCTTTCACGTTATTCCTCCACCTATAGTCTCTCTAAGTTAGTATAGCACAGACTGGCCGGATGAATAAAAGATGTATCCTTATTATGTAAAAAACTGCTCCATCCGTTTATGTCTCTTACCCAAACGAATGAAGCAGTTTACATTTATAGTCTAAGTTTAATCTTCATAAAGCAGTTCCAGTATTTCTTCGGTAGAAAGGGTGGTGACAGATTCTTTATTCCCTTTCGTGATGACCGAATCGATGAGCTCGCGTTTCTTCTCCTGCAAGTCATTGATACGTTCTTCGATCGTCCCTGTCGTAATGAAACGCGTGATCTGAACGGATTTCTTCTGTCCGAAACGGTGCACGCGGTCAGCGGCCTGGTCTTCGATCGCCGGGTTCCACCATGAGTCAAAGAGGATGACGGTGTCTCCACCCGTCAGGTTCAGACCTGTGCCACCGGCTTTGAGCGAGATCAGGAACAAGTCCTTCTCGCCCGTGTTGAACCTTGTCGTCAGTTCCAGACGGTGTTCGTTCTTGGTTTGACCATCCAGATAGTGGTAATCCACATCTATCGCATCGAGGCGTTCACGGATGATCTTAAGCATGGAGGTAAACTGTGAAAACAGCACTACCCGTTTCCCGTTTTCTCTGGCTTCTTCCAGATATTCCATCAAGCGTTCAAGTTTAGAAGAGGTCCCTTCGTAATCCGGTAAGATGAGTTTTGGATCACAACAGATTTGACGTAACCGGGTCATCCCGGCCAGTACTCTGATGCGGTTCGAACGCAGCGTATCGGAATCGACGAGTTCTTTGAGTTCCTGCTTGATTGCTGCACGCTGAGTCTGATACAAGCGTTTTTGCCCTTCAGAGAGTTCGATGTATTCCGTCGTCTCTGTTTTTTCAGGCAAGTCATGCAGGACGTCTTTTTTGAGTCGTCTCAGGATGAACGGTTTGATCTTAGCGGCGATACGCTCCTGTTCCATCCCCTGGAAGTCTTTTTTATTTCTGAACAAGCCAGGCTGAACAATGGAAAAGAGTGACCATAATTCTCCGAGGTGATTTTCGATCGGTGTCCCGGACAAGGCGATCTTGGTTTCTGCCTTCAACTGTTTCACCGCTTTGGTTGTTTTGGCGGCACTGTTTTTCACATTTTGTGACTCATCGAGAACGATGGTACTAAAGACATCGTCTTCATATAAATCGGAATCACGCTGAATGAGTGGGTAACTGGTGATCCAGACCGGGATATCATTTTCGATCGCTTCCTGCCTTAAGGCTTCGCGTTCTTCCTTGCTGCCGGAGATAATGATGGTTTCTGTATCCGGAACAAATTTGTCCCATTCACGCTGCCAGTTGAACAAGACACTGGACGGACAGATGATCAGATACTTGCCGTCTTCCGATTCGATCTTCGACTGAATAAACGCAATCGTCTGAACGGTCTTGCCCAGTCCCATATCATCGGCCAGGACGCCGCCGAACCCGTAATGGTTCAAGCTTTTCAACCATTTATACCCGGTAACTTGATAGGGTCTCATGTCTGCCTGCAGTTTTTCCGGCAGTTCAAAGGTCAATTCTTCAGGCGTAAAGAGCTGTTTCACTAGATCTTTGAATCGTTTCCCTTTTTGAATCGTGTCCTCTTCCAAAGCCGATAGCCCCTGGAAAACAGACACCGTCATGTCGTGGCCGATTTCATCATCTTCAAGGTCCAATGAATTTTTGGCCCGACGCATCGCCTGGAAAGCCGGATCCTTCAAATTCACGATCTGACCATTTGATAAACGGTAATAGGACTGATTTTTTTCTAACTCTTTCATTAATTCTCTCAGTTCCTCGGTAGAGATGTCTTCCGTATCAAACGAAATGTCCAGAAGATTTGACGATTCGCGCATTTCCATCGTGATCTTCGGCTGACGTGACGGACTGTACAGCAGGCTGCGTGCCGGCTGGGACAAGAAAATCTCCATATGGTCCGCTAAAGCAGGCAAGGCATCATACAGGAAATTGCTGATGGTGTCCGTGTGCGTCAACTCCCACATGTCGCCTTTACGTGCCGGAAGCGGGATCTCTTCAAAAAGCATGCTCAGCACTTTCGATTCTTCCGCCCATTCCCTCACGACAATAGATTCTTCGTTATCTGACACGGTCTCTTCAAGGGGATAAATCGTGACGTTCCCATAAGAAAAGACAGGTCGAACAAGCAGATTATCGTCTTTGGTATCCATATAAAGCTGGGCCTCAAAAGGTGCCTGGTAAAGTAACGCTTTTACTTCTTCATCCATCGACACGTCCACGATCTGCTTGAGCTGGCTCAGTGTCACTGACAGGAATGTTTCCAGCTCCTGCCTGCGCATGACTAAGGTATCCGATCCTGATTCCTTCAATCCCTCGATGATCTGTCTGATCAGTTCGTAATGCGGGGAATCAAAGAAGAAAAAGGCTTGTTTGTATTCGACCATTTTTGCCTGGTCATGAAACGTCAGACCTTGAATGTTTGTGGTCGAATCGCTTAAGGTGAAATGAAACAAATGCTCTATTTTATTGATGCTGAACGACAAATTAAGCTGCGACAGATCGTCTTCGATCAGCAGCGCTTCGCCTCTGTCGGCTTGAGACAACTGTCTCGGCGGACGACCAAATCTTACAAAAGCGCCCATCGTTTTATCAAGCAATCGTAATAACTGTTTGATGTATGACGGCGGCAAAGTAAAACTGTCTTTGTTTAAAAACTGATTTTCATAACCCATCGGAAGCACCGATTTGATCACGGTCTGGATCTCGTTTAAATAGTCAAACACTTTTCTGTCTTCTGGCATGAGGGCATAATCATCGGTGTTGAACGTGAAATTCTTGCCGAAAACGATTTCTTCCTCATTGACGATATCATCGATGAGCTGGGAACTGTTTTTGATGACGTACAGGTAATCCTTGCCCATCTTGAAATATAAGTCATAAACCGGGTTAGCTTTTGTGCCACTGATATTCAGCATATATTCCACATAGACCGGTTCCTTGTACAGGATATCTGTTTGACGCGAGATCTCTTTTTTAGAATAGTGGATCAGCGCATTGATGGCTTTTTCGCTTTTTTTGTATGAAAACATGGAAGCTGGAGAGCCATTGTTAGCTGCATTGGATTCAGCCTCCAGGTCGCTCGCATCCAAGTCGTTCAGGCGCATCATCGCTGCCACCACATGTCTGCATGCCCCACTGTTCTTCTCGAATGCCTTGCACGTACAATGATATTTACGCGCCACGCCATTCGGATAAAAACGGAGGTGGACGGTCTCGAGTTGTTTGTCTTCAACTGAAAATTGAATGGTGTTGTTTTTTTCATCCACTTTTAAACTGGTTGCTTTGCCTTTTTTATAAAGCTCTTTACCCTGTAAAAAAGTCGGATAGTTGCTGGCTAAACTCGTTAGAGTCATTTCTGGAAAGGTTTGTTTTTTCATAAGGTAATGTCAGTCCTTTAAACCATAATTTTTTCTAAAACTTTTTTATATATACATCGATCTAAATAGTCGCCTAGTTATTAAAAGTTCATCTGTCCATTATAACAAAGATTTAGTCGGATTTGAGAATTCTTTCTATATTCTTACAATTAATTATGCTCATCATGCTATAATTTGAATCAAAGGAGCGGTGTCATATGAAAAAACGCGTGGAGCCTCAGGTTCCGAAACATTTAGACCAGCAGACATTTGATGAAAGTTTCGATGCAGATGAGCCTTATGTCGAATACGTCGAAATCAGTAATTGTGTGGTGCCTTTATATGAAATAAAACGTCTCGAATTCAAAACGGTCCGGTTCGTCAATGTGCAGTTCGAATCCATCAACCTGGAAGAAGGGTATTTCCGGGATGTCATTTTTGAAAAGTGCCAGTTCGTTAATGCGGTGTTCTCTCATGCCATCTTCAACCAAGTGACTTTCAAGGAGTGCCGCTTGAACGGTAGCCTTTTCAACGATTCGAAGCTGGAACACGTCCTCTTTGAAGATTGCGTGATGGATCTTAGTACCTTTGGGTTCAGCAGTTTAAAAATCGTTGAATTCGCTCACTCCAGACTGACTGAAGCCGATTTTTTAGAAACAAAGTGGACAGACATTCTTTTCAAAGAATGTCTCCTGAACGGATCCCGGTTTTCGCGCACCTCTTTGAACGGCGTGGATATCAGTACCTCCACCTTCGATACGCTCTCTGTCGAACTAGACGCTTTGAAAGGAGCGATCGTGAGCCAGTCGCAATCGCTGGACTTTCTCGATCTGATCGGTTTGGAGATCAGGGACGTTTAAACTCTGATTGAGACTTGCTTTTTTGGAGGAATATCAAACTCACCGACTCATTAAGTTTGAGTCGGTCGTTTTTCGGACCCTATGACTAGCTCAGCATCGCCTGTTTTGCGAGTCTGTCATTGTTGTACTGAAATGACAGACTCGTCGTAGAAAAATTCCTGACTTGGTCATTTCCACATTGAAATGACCAGCTCACTCTTATATTTCATCTGAGTCTGTCATTCTCTCAACGAAATGACGAACTCAGTTTTTTATTTCGACTGAGTTCGTCATCTCGGCCTGGAAATGACCAGCTC
>NZ_JAWOBT010000073.1:0-18314 GCF_046484155.1 Alkalibacterium sp. | reverse complement strand
GCGATAGTTAGGGATTTTTTATTGGGGTTTGATTAGGTGTTATGGTGCCCGATACACCTTGAGTGGTGCTAAGCTGGTTCATCTTCAGCATACTCACGAACTTTTCTGTCCCAGTGGTACTAAGCCGGCTCGGCTTCGGCATACTCACCGACTTTCCTGTCCCAGTGGTGCTAAGCTCGCTCATCTTCAGCATACTCACCGACTTTTCTGTCCCAGTGGTGCTAAGCTGGCTCATCTTCAACATACTCACCGACTTTCCTGTCCCAGTGGTGCTAAGCTCGCTCATCTTCGACATACTCACGGACTTTTATTTTGATTTAAGCTCAACAAAAACATCTTGATCGTGTTCATGATAATCTTTATTGAGTGATGCCAATTATTCAAATAATCAATAAGGGCTTGATTAGGCACGAGGCCTAATCATTCATTCTTGAAAATCAATATAAACCAACTTTAAATTATACGTTGACACGGCATCTGTATCACGTATATAATACAGCCAACAAGGTGTACTGCTCGATTAATACACCTTGTCTTTTTTTGCCACTAGGGTATCAACTACATGATACAGATAAGCTGCTTTATCGTTTTTTGAGAAAGGACTGAATCATTTGAATGTAACCTTTAATAAAAGAGACCCGATTTACCTGCAGGTCATGCAGTACTTCAAAAGACTGATCGTTTCCGGCGAATTAAATCCTGGTGATGAAATACAATCCCGAAGACAGCTGGCTAACCAATTGAAAATCAATCCCAATACCGTTCAACGGGCGTACAGCGAAATGGAGGAACAACATCTGATTTATACAGAACCCAATCGTCCCAGCAGAGTGACGGAGGACCCGACAGTATTGCATCGACTGAAGAAGGAATGGCTGGATCAGGCGGTGAGCAACTTTGTTTCTGCACTAGATCCGATTGATCTTCCTTTGGATGACATTGTTCATCTTATACAAGAAAAAATAATCACCAGAAAGAAGGAAAACCAATGATCGAACTGAAAAACGTACACAAACACTTTGGAAGAAAAAAAGTGCTGGACGGCATCTCTTTCACCGCTAACAAGGGAGAAATCACTTGTCTAGTAGGCATTAATGGCGTAGGCAAGACAACGATTTTAAATGCCATCATGAATCTGACACCGATCAAAAAAGGAGAAATCACGATCGATGGCGAGTCGATGCATCCAGGAACATACAATAAAGTGGCTTTCATTCCAGACGTAGCGATCACGCTGCCTAATATGAGCGTTCACGAAGCGATGGATTTCATGAAAGATTATTATGTTTCGTGGAACAGCAAACGTGCGAAAGAAATTACCCGCTTTTTCCGACTGAATCTTACAGATAGAATCTCTGAACTGTCAAAAGGGAATCAGGCCAAAGTCAACTTATTGATGGGACTTGCCTTGGATGTAGACTATATACTGATGGATGAGCCCTTTTCAGGCATCGATATCTTTACACGTGAACAGATCACTGATGTATTCAGCAGCCGCTTAGTCGAAAACCGAGGTGTCCTGATCACCACACACGAGATTTTCGACATTGAACATCTCATTGATAAAGTGGTATTACTAGATAATGGCGTCATTTACAAAGAATTCAATGCAGAAGAAATGCGCGAAACAGAAGGAAAATCTGTCGTCGACGTGATGAGGGAGGTTTATGACAAATGAAGAAATCACTACATACTTTTCTTAAATTTACTAATTTCGAACTGGAACGTCTGTCAAAATTTTTATTTACCTTGATGGGAATAACGTTTATTGCAAACTTAGTAGGCTATATTTATACACCTATGAAATATATGGGGAATATAAACGAGTACATTGCACAAAATTCGGCAACAGCAGAACAAGCCCTGCAGCAGTATGGTCTTTTTTCGTTCTATGATACGCTCAGCTCTTTTTGGATCGTGGGACCCATCGCCTTGGGCATCAGCGGATTCATCTTTTATTCTATTTTCATCTGGTACAGGGAATGGTTCGGTAAAAACACCTTTGCTTACCGTTTGCTTATGCTGCCCATTCACAGGATGACACTCTTTTATTCCAAGCTAGTGGTCATCTTCATAGGTATTTTCACACTGATCTCTACTCAGATGATCTCGCTCTTTATTGGCTATCCCATCGTGTCAGCCATCATCGAGAATACTTATTATGTAAATCAAAGTTTAAAGGAAGCTGTCCAGATGCATCCTTTATTCCTTTATCTTTTCCCACTAAACTTAGGTTTCTTTTTAATTATCAATGCTGTGGGACTCGTTGTTTTACTCGTTCTGTTTACAGTTATTTTAATGGAAAGAAGTTTCGCGGCGAAAGGCATCGTGCTGGGAATTGGCTATGCTGCAGCCGCTTTAATGCTTGTTCTTTTCCCTCTCTTCTTACCTGATTTACTAAACAACCATTATATCCTTTACGGTTCGGAATTGATGATTATCGAAGCTCTTTTACTTGCGATAGTAGGCGTCCTCTCTCTCTTTACGAGCCGCCACTTAATAAATAAAAAAATCACTGTTTAGGAAGGAAGGAACAATGAATAAATACATTAAATTAACCAGTTTTCTCTTTCTCATTGCTGTGACTTTGACCGGATTCGGGCTCTACAAGGCGCAGGTGGGTTCTCCTTATCCGGAGTTGAAAGTCGTCACATCAGAAGGTAAACCTGAATATATAGAAGCTATTCACTTTTTAGGTTTTGTTGCTGATAATCAAAATACTCAAAATTATCAAAACAACTCGACATTCGTATTCAAAGATGGCGATTCTCAATACATAAAAGACCATTCTTTTCTTAAACGAATGGATTTCAGTTATGATCCTCAATTAAATGATTTGATTGCTGACTATAGATCCTTCATGCGTGGAAAAAGTCGTCGTGCAGAACACTACACAGAGACAGAACAGCACGTCATTTATACCGGTATGGAAAGTGATGTGTATTGGAATCAGCCTTCTCTCGGTCAGATGACCATCGCTGTCCTGGATAAAGAAACGGAAGAAGAAGAGATGTTTTCGGTCAGCTTAGGTACTGATGGGTCCTATTATGAGGTGTCTGCCACCTATGTTGACTACCCACATTTATCTATTCTAGCTGAAACAAATCATTCTTCCGATATCCCTGAAAAATCTGTTTATACCTTTGATATCGAAAATCCGAAAGAAGAATTGACGGAGGTCGTCAATCTGTCAGAAAAACTTGAGAGCAACGAAGGCCTTTATACCGGCCAGTCATTCGATAAAACCGAACGTTTCATCCCACTCCAGACTGTCAGACAAACCGGTGATCCTGAATTTGATTACAACGAGGAGACCAGCGGTTATTTTGCCTATGATACACAGACACAGGAAGTAATCGACGTGCCGTTATTTGAAGAAGAAACCCTCCTGTTCACTGACAATGACAAACTCTATGTAGGTAAAGATTTAGGCGACACCATAGAATTGTATGAAATGAATGTAGAAAATCAGAATATGGACTTAGTGGGAACGATTGCTATGGCAACCCCTACTATCGGTCGTGATGAGGAAACTCTTTATAATAACCTCTTTAATCAGAGAATGACGGTTCTGAATGGTAAGTTATATGCCTATGAACCTCAGCATTCTGAAAATAATACCCGTCCGCTCTTTCAGATCTCTGATATAGAAACACAGGAAACACTCTTCAATGGAACAATAGGACCAGATGATACGGCTGAAAACGATACGACGAACATCGATGTATTTGAATTCAGACTTGATACAGCAAACAATTAATAAACATCCATCCCTCTCAATATACTTATTTGAGAGGGATGTTTTTTAACTTTCAACCTATAACATTAAGGGAATCTAGCATTTGTTTATATAACTTGTTATACTATGGAAAGTTAATAGACAAACAAGAATTCTTATCATAGAAAGAATGGATATCTTATGAATACAGAAAACCGCGAAAAATTAAAACAGAGTAAACGGATAGTGATCAAAGTCGGTACCAGCACCATCATGTACCCGAATGGATCGATCAACCTGCAGCAGATGGAAAAACTGTCATTCGTACTGAGCGATCTGAAAAATCAGGGGAAAGAAATCATTCTAGTCTCTTCCGGTGCCATCGGTGTCGGCTTATCCCGCATGAACTTGACCCAACGTCCTGTAACGATCCCCGAGCAGCAAGCCATCGCTTCGATCGGTCAGACGGAACTCATGAGTCTGTACAGTAAATTCTTCTATCATTACGGACATCATATCGGGCAAGTGTTGCTGACCAAAGACGTCACAGACTATCCTGTGAGCCGAAAAAACACGGTGAACACCTTTGAACAGCTCCTCATCAAGCATGTCGTCCCTATCGTCAACGAAAACGATACCGTTTCTGTAGAAGAACTCGATCATCTGACGCGATTCGGTGACAACGACACCTTGTCCGCCATCGTACTCGAGCTGACAGAAGCTGATTTACTGATCATGCTGTCGGATATTGACGGCTTTTACGATAAAAATCCCATGAAACACGACGATGCCAAGCGCTTCGAAACAATAAATGAGATAACCGACGACATCCTGGGACTCGCTCAAGACTCTTCTACCAAATTCGGTACAGGCGGTATGATCACGAAGCTGACTGCCGCTCAAATCGTTTTGGAAGCAAACAAACAAATGGTACTGGCCAACGGGACAGATCTGACCATCTTGTTCAGGATCTTAGAGGGCATGAACGAAGGAACCTTATTTTCTAAATAGTTACTGAAGGGAGTTTTTAAACGTGGAAACATTGATCGAACTGGGAAAGAAAGCCAAACAAGCCGAGCGTCATTTAGCTCAGGCCTCTTCCAAAGCCAAGAATGAAGCCTTACTGTTGATGGCAGAAGGTCTGCTGCGTGATACAGCTAAAATACTGGAAGCTAATAAAATCGATACCGATCAGGCTGAAGCAGACGGTATCACAGAATCGCTGCTCGACCGACTCACCCTGACAAAAGAACGGGTCGAAGCGATGGCCCAAGGGCTGAAAGATATCGCCAAACTGCCCGATCCCATTGGCCTGGTGGAAAGCATGTGGACCAATGAAGCGGGTCTTAAAATCGGCAAACAATCGGTGCCCTTGGGGGTCATCGGCATCATTTATGAAGCCCGTCCAAATGTGACATCCGATGCCGCCGGACTCTGTTTCAAATCGGGCAATATCGTCATTTTACGTGGCGGAAAAAAAGCCTTCAATTCCAACTTAGCGGTCG
This sequence comes from Alkalibacterium sp., assembly GCF_046484155.1. Taxonomy (GTDB): domain Bacteria; phylum Bacillota; class Bacilli; order Lactobacillales; family Carnobacteriaceae_A; genus Alkalibacterium. Next base: position 13,091 of record NZ_JAWOBT010000073.1, on the reverse strand, counting down.
TCACCAGTTTGCGTGCCTCGTTAAGTAACAGCGACTTGCCTGAAACGGCGATTCAATTAGTGGAAGACACTTCCAGAGAATCAGCTAACGAAATGATGAAACTGAACCGGTACCTGGACGTCTTGATTCCACGAGGCGGCGCCAACTTGATCAGAGCGGTGGTCGAGAACGCCACCGTTCCGGTCATCGAAACAGGAACCGGCAACTGTCATGTCTATATCGATCAGTCCGCTCAGCTGGAAATGGCTAAAGATATCATCGTGAACGCTAAAACAGACCGTCCATCGGTATGCAATGCGGCCGAAACACTGCTCATTCATAAAGATGTGGCTGAAACCTTCCTGCCTGTGATCGAAGAAGCCTTGAACGAATGGAACGTCGAACTCAGAGCTGATGAGGAAGCACAGAAACACCTGAAAGACTTTACACCCGCTACGGAAGCAGACTGGGAAACAGAATACCTGGATTATATCCTGGCTGTTAAAGTGGTCGATTCTTTTGACGAAGCCATCGCTCACATCAACCACTACAGCACCGGGCACTCGGAAGCGATCGTGACCGACGATTACTTTGCCGGTCAACGTTTCCACCGTGAAGTGGATTCTGCAGCCGTCTACGTGAATGCTTCTACCCGCTTTACGGACGGTTTTGAATTCGGCTTTGGCGCTGAAATAGGTATCAGCACGCAAAAACTTCACGCCAGAGGTCCGATGGGTCTCCCGGAACTCACTTCTTCCAAGTATATAATTTTTGGAGAAGGTCAGATCCGCTGACCGATCACTTTTAAATCAATAACAGAAATAGACAGTTAAAAACTGTCTATTTTTTTATCTGAATTATACGAATACGCCTTCATACTTGCGGAAGAAACTTTGTGAACAAATGAAAGCATTTACTCCTTTAATGAAAACGTTATTTTCAAAAATAACCTTACATATCAACATTTAATGTGGGTCTTATGTTTAAAATATGGTATGATATCCTCTTATGAACCTTGAGATTTTACCAGTGTGAAAAAAGGAGTAGATGCAATGCAATTTATAAAAAGGAAAGAAAACAGAAAATTTCGACCGATACATATGTTGATTGAAAACAAAAAACTTCTGAAAGATGACTTTCTTTCAGGTCTGACCGTGGCTTTGGCTTTGATACCCGAATCCATCGCTTTTGCCTTTGTGGCTGGAGTCAGCCCCATACTGAGTTTGCAAACTGCTGTTGTGATGGGTCTGGTCGCTGCAACCTTTACCGGTCGGCCCGGCATGATCAGTTCATCGACCGCGGCTATTTCCGTGGTGTTCGCCTCACTGATCGCTGTTCATGGACTGGAGTACTTATTCGCCACCGTTGTCCTAATGGGACTTCTTCAGATACTCATTGGCGTATTGAAACTCGGAAAGTATGCGCGGATCATCCCCTACCCTGTTATGCTCGGCTTTTTAAATGGCCTATCGATAGTTATCTTTATATCACAGTGGGACCTGTTCAAAGTTAACCAGACCTCAGTAGTCAACGGCTCTGAAGTCACGCAATCAACTTGGCTCCCTGGTCCAGAAATTGCTCTTATGCTATTTTTTGTTGCCTTTACGATGCTGATTATTCATTTTGTACCTAAATACACCAAAGCCATTCCGTCCAGTCTGATAGCGATTATCGTTATGACTATTATCGCCGTGTTTATGACCCGTAGTGGTATTCATTTGCAGAATGTCCAGGACTTTGCAGGCATGGAGATCAGCGGTGGCTTACCCGGTTTCCATCTCCCAATGGTACCGATAAACTTTGAAACACTGAGTATTATTTTCCCATATGCCATCATTGGCGGTCTTGTTGGTTTAGCGGAAGCTGTCTTAACCTTACAAGTCATTGATGAGATGACGAACACGCGCGGCCGCACCAATAAAGAAATCGTCGCCCAAGGGTTAGGGAACATCGCTAACGGCTTCTTCGGCGGAATGGGCGGAGACGCTATGATCGGTCAGTCCATCATCAATATTAAATCCGGCGGAAGAAGTCGCATCTCAGGTTTAGTTGCGGCAGCCTCATTGATGTTTTTCATCATGTTCGGTTCAGCTTTTATAAATGCTGTTCCCTTAGCAGGATTAGTTGGCGTCATGTTCATGGTCGTCATTGGTACCTTCAAGTGGGAAAGCTTGCGCTATAAAAACAAGGTACCTGCACAAGATATCCTGGTCATAGTCATCGTATCTCTGATAACTATTTTCTCAGATTTAGCTACCGCCGTTATCGTCGGTGTTATCGTCTCTGCTTTGATCTTTGCATGGGAAAAAGGAAAAGTTATCTATGCTAACGTTGAAGAAACTATCCCTGGAGAAAAGACCTATAAAATCAACGGCACGATATTCTTCGGGTCGGTTCTGAACTTTAAAGATATTTTTGATTTCGACAATGATCCAGAAGAAGTTATTCTAGACTTGAAATATGCCAAAGTTTCGGATTATTCGGCAGTGGAAGCCATTAGTTCGATAACAAAACGCTACGCAGAACAAGGCAAGCAATTTAAAATCGTTCGCTTAAGTGATGACTGCAAGAAACTGTTCCGTAATGCAGATATCCTTGCTTCTGTTAATATAGATGACCTAGACACTGAATTAATCGAATTCCCATACGTTTAAAATTTAAAAAAACAGACAGAAATCAATGAGTCATTGATTTCTGTCTGTTTTCGTTATTCAATTATTCCCTTAGCAATTTCTATCACGATTCACACTTCTTTTATTTGAAATAATTGATTCCCATTGCTTCCTTCACTTCGTCCAAGGTTTGAGCAGCGACAGCTTCTGCTTTCTCGCTGCCGGCTTTGAGCATCTCCAGTACAGCCCCTCTGTCTTTGGCAAATTCTTCACGGCGTTCACGAATGGGTTGCAGTTTAGCCTGCAGGACATCATTCAAGTAACGTTTGATCTTCACGTCACCCAATCCGCCCTTACGGTACTGGTCTTTCAGTTCCTGGACTTTTTCTTTGTCTTCGTCAAACACATCCAGATAAGTGAAGACGACGTTCCCTTCCACTTGACCGGGATCTTCGACATGTATATGTTTGGGATCGGTATACATCTTCATGATCTTCTTTTGAACATCCTCGGCACTGTCAGCTAAGTAAATACCGTTATTGAGTGATTTACTCATTTTACCTTTACCGTCGATACCGACTAAGCGGCCTTGGCCTTTGGGAGGTAAAATGATCTCCGGTTCGACCAGCACATCATGCCTGTACGTGCGGTTGAAATCGCGCGCGATTTCTCGAGTCTGTTCGACCATCGGTTTCTGATCTTCACCGACCGGGACATGGGTCGCTTTAAAGGCGGTGATGTCTGCCGCTTGACTGACTGGATACATGAAGAAACCTGCCGGAATACTTTCATTGAAGCCTTTTTCCAAGATCTCAGATTTAACTGTGGGGTTACGTTGCAAACGAGCCACAGTCACTAAGTTAAGGTAATACATTGTCAATTCAGGCAGTTGCGGGATCTGAGACTGCACAAAGATGGTTGTCTTTTTTGGATCCAGTCCGACAGCCAAATAGTCCAGCGCTACTTCCAGTAAATTCTGCTGAATTTTTTCGGGATTTTCAGCATTATCTGTTAAGGCCTGTTGATCGGCTATCATAACAAAGACTTTGTTGTTTTCGTCTTCTTGCAATCTCAAACGATTCTGGAGCGAGCCGACATAGTGTCCTAAATGTAATTTTCCTGTCGGACGGTCCCCTGTTAATATGATACGTTCCATGTTTGTTAATCTCCTCATAAATAATCTAATTGGTCTTATTGTATCTTAATTTGGATAGAAAAAAAAGGAGTGGCTCCTTCTTCGCCTTGTCTATTCAACTTGTTTTCTCGCTAGTTCCAGCGCTTCATCTCTCTATTAACCACTTAGTTATTAAACCCTTTTTTCATCCACCACACGTTTAATGCGATGAGTCCGATAAAGACTCCCCACACAGCGTAAGGGACAAAAGTTTGAACCAGAATCATGATCACTGAAATGATGAAGACGGGTACAAAGAAGATGAGACTGGACATGCACCCTTGATTAGCTTCGGAGGCTGCGTATTTTCTCGAAAAAGGTAATCCCTGACTCGATCGCTTCATTTCAAAATATAAAATGACACTCATCAGCAAGAAGCCATTGACCAGTTGAATGACATACGTTAGACCCGTCAGTACAATGATCAAACCGCTGATGACCGAATACATCGGTAACAGGATCTTGATCAGCATGACCTTCGTTACAGCTCGGAAAAAGGGTCCTTTTGAATGCCTGGGACTTAATTCGAATTGCCAGCGGCCTTTATAGTTAACGGAGAACTGTGTCGCCACAGCAATCATCGGAATCGCCAGCATGGTGAAGTACGGCAGATATAGAAAGGTCTGCGTGTTTTGAGCGGTAACGGGTTGGTCGCCTCTCAAACTGGAGAAAAACATGACGACTGGGAACACCATTGCACTAGCAATTGAGGGATACAGGCGTGTTTTGAATTCCCGTTCGTTTTTCGTTAACTGCCAGGTGAAATGGAAATAAGCTCTTTCCAGCGAATCAAAGCTCAACGTTTTAGCAGCCACTTTTTCTAAAACAGAACGGTTAGACGGTTGAGTTTTGCCTTTGTTCATTTTCTGCAAATTGCTGTCGATTTTATCAATATTAAAGTGATAGAGTACCGCTATCGCTGCAGTTCCTAAAATCAGGAACAGCGTGTATACCAGATAAACGGTTTGAAAACCTTCCTGAAAAAGTCCAAACGGTGCGACAAACCACATTGGGATAAGCAACGCATGCCCAAAGGAAAGATTCATCTCAACCAAAAATGTTTCCGGATCGATCACTTCAAATATCTGACTTATCAGGTAATAACCCATGACCATAAAGACAGACAATCCAATTTGACTGTACGCAATGATGTTTTTGAGCCGTTCGCCATCGAAGTGTTTCAAAACAGTCGCGTACATCAAAATGGTCAATCCAAGCGACCATAATGAAGCCAGAAAAGTTAACACAATTAAAATCAAACCAGCTAGAAAACCATAAAAATAAAACGTCGCTAACATCATGGCCAGACCGACCGCAAAAGTAAATGAGACGAGATAAATCGCCACATGCGTTGCCTTGGCCGCTCCGATCGTCTTTTGCGACACCGGTTTCGTTCCTATCAGCTCTGAGTCTTTCGTATCCAGCAATATATTGGAGAAGTTGGCCAGCATGGTAGAAAATAACATGACAAAAATATAACTGAAATAGGTTGTGTACTGGAAAACCCAATTGTCATAGACAAATAACAGCAGCAAGAACACACTGATAATGGCATATACCCACAAACTTGAGAAGAAATGGTTTTTTTCTTCATTTTGCTTGGCTTTGGAACTCATTCCCTGAACGGCTGCTTCCTTGCGGCTATCCATGGTCATCTTCATTTTCAGTATGGTTCGCATTTGCTTGTAATCTATCCCAAATTTTTGATAGATCGGTGCGAACTTATCTATTATTTTCAAATAAACCGGTTCTTTGGCTCGTTCACCCATGCTTAAAATATCACGCATCATGAGTGATTTCCCCTTTCATGCCACTGAGAAATCGATCAGCCAGCGCTTCATGTTCATCAAAACCGGTCAGTGTATTGAATAATTGTTCGAGTGTTCCTTCGGCTTCTTTTTTCAATTCACTGAACGGACCATCCGCAACCACGTATCCGTCATGTAAGATCAGGATCCGGTCACTCAGCTTTTCAACGGTATCCATGACATGTGAAGAATAAAAGATGGTCTTTCCTTCTTTTTTCAATTTAAGCAGAAGTTCTTTGATCACCTGGACACTGTTCGCATCCAATCCGCTCAAGGGTTCGTCCCAAAACAAGATATCCGGATTGTGGATCAAGCTTGAGATGATCAGGACCTTCTGACGCATCCCTTTTGAAAAACTGGATAAACGCCCGTGAAAAGACTCTTTGATCCCTAAAGCATCCATCATCTGAGTCGCTCTTTCGATGATATCTTTTTCCTCCATGCCATAAAGTTCGCCGACAAATAACAAATATTCTTTAGCAGTCAATGTTTCATAGAGCTCGGCATTCTCCGGCACATAACCGATTCTCGCCTTATAGGCCACGTCGTCAGCATTTACCGGTTGATTGAATAACCGAATCGTCCCCGCGTCCTTTTTCAGCATGCCTAAAATTATTTTTACGGTCGTGCTCTTGCCTGCCCCGTTAGGTCCTATGTAGCCGATTATTTCTCCCGGCATAACAGAAAAGGTCACGCCTTTCAGTACCGGTGTCCCGTCAAACTGTTTGGTTACATCGACTAACTCTACGATCGGTTCCATAAAATCCTCCTTGAATCACTTTGACACTAGTTTATCATAAATATCTAAGGTAAAGGTTTTAATCTATGATTCTTAATCAAACTGTGCTAGTCTGTACTTAAATATGACTTAAAGAAGGTGCTTAGATGTATCAGAGAACTTTCAAGCATGCAACACTCTGGGGGTTATTATGGCGGTCATTTTTTGCCTTGGTGGGCGTGGTTATCTTGACAACCATTCTTTTTCTTGCGTTTGGTCAAGAGCATATTTTCTTTATCAGAATACTATCTGACAGTTTACTCTATTTTCTGGTTTATAAAATAATTATCTCACTGATGAAAAAGCAATCACTTAGTATCCGGTCCGTCGCAAAATCCGATCCGAAAAAATGGGATGAACTTTTAGAAATCAGCGGCTGGACACTGCTGACTGCTGTTGTGGCAACGAGCTTTTCGATATTTCTGCTGACCGTGATTTCGTTTATCCCTAATGCCTATGAAACCATTATTCCTTACATTGAAGAGCTGGCCAACGGGGATGATATCTCCTTCATCTATCTCTTCGTTATCGCGGTGATCGTTGCACCCATTGTCGAAGAAATCATCTTTCGCGGTTACATCATGAATAAATGGGCGGACAAGTATTCGCTCAAGAAAGGCATCATTTATAGTTCTTTACTCTTTATGCTTTTTCACGTCCAGTCTTTCTTCATCCCTCAACTGCTTTTAGGACTGTTGTGTGCACTTGTTTACGTTAAATTCAATAACCTCTTTTATGCCATTTTCACACACAGCCTGTATAATCTCCTTGTCATATTACCGGCTTTTCTCGTACCGGATGATGGCGATATGGCTGTCGACAGTCTACTTGCCCTATCAGAAGAACTACCCGCTGATTATCTTATTTTCTCAGCTGTTTTCATCATTGGTCTCCTGGTCATACTCCTTTTATTCACTAAATTGTTCCGATCGATCAAAGATCAGTCCAGCCCGTATGTGGAAAATCTGAATCAGTAAAAAAAAAGACTGTCACGTCCAGCATAGACGTGACGGTCTTTTTATTCTCCTTCCCATTCATTAAAAAATTGCGTTAGATACTCTTCCATAAAAGCGTGCCGTTCCTCAGCTATTGCTCTGGCAGCCTCTGTATTCATCAAATCTTTCAACTTCAATAATTTCTCATAAAAATGATGCACCGCACTCGTTTTCCCTCTACGGTATTCTTCTTCCGTCATGTTGTCTCTCACAGACAATTCCGGATCGAACAGAGGATTCCCCTTACTTCCTGCATACGCAAAACAGCGTGCGATACCTATGGCTCCAATGGCATCCAGACGGTCTGCATCCTGCACCACTTGCGCTTCGATTGTATGCAGCTTTCTGCGGTTACCACCTTTGAAAGAAATGCTCTCAATAATTTCTAAAATCTTTTCGCTGTCGGTAGAAGAAACGCCGACACCGTCCAGCCAATACATGACTTCTTGAACCGCATCTTCTTTATTGGAAACAAGTTTGTCATCGATCAAATCGTGCAGTAAAGCAGCCAGTTCGACTACAAAACGGTTAGCTTTTTCTTTCTCTGCCAGCTTGACAGCCATTTTCCAGACACGTTCAATATGATACCAGTCGTGTCCCGTTCCTTCATTGAGAAGTTTCTCTCGAACCATCTGCTTCGTATCATTAATAATTGCTTCATTGTACATTGGATTAGCTCCCCTACCTTTTTACTCACTTTAACATAATTACACTAAATTGGCCTGAAAAAACCTATAAATTTTAATTCTCCAATCAGCTGTATCTCAAATGCTGAATTTAGTCATTATTTAGTTACACTCAGTATTCTCAATAGTAAAATCGCTTGATGTGAGAACTCAAGCCTGCTTTCTTGATATCAGCAATCAATAAGTTAATATAAAAAAGACCTCACGATTAAAGTGAGGTCCTCTAAATTTAAATTTATTTTTTAATGACTAATTGAATCGCTTTTTCGATATTTTCTGCCTGCTCTTCTGGGTTCGTCGATGGGTTCTCAAGACATTGCTTCAAGTTCTCCGCAACGATCAATCCCATAATACGGTCCACACTTGACCGGACAGCCGATAATTGTGTGACAAGATCTGAACATTCTTTTTCCTCTTCCAACATCCGTTGAATGCCTCTGACCTGACCTTCAGTTCGTTTCAAGCGATTAAGAATGCTTTTGTCACATTTTACCATGTTACTCGACGTCTCCTCTCCAAGCAGACATACCGCCCATAACGTTGACGACCGTGTACCCATTATTGCCTAAAAAGTCACAAGCGACTGAAGAACGTGCACCAGATAAACAAACGACATACTGTTCTTTCTCTTTGTCGATTTTGTCTAAATGCTGAGCAAATTCACTTAAAGGAACATTAATTGCACCTGGAATGTGTCCGGATGAAAATTCACCCGCTTCTCTTACATCGATAATATTTAAATCTTCTTTTCTTTGCTTTTGTCCAAATTCGTCCATACTAATTGAGTTAAACAATTTCAACTTCCTCCATTTTTAAAATTTCTATTTCTTCAGGTTTCACTGTTTGATAGAGCGCAAACGCGCCATCTAAGTTTTTCACTTGGTAGCCTAATTGTTTGAGTAGTCTTTCCCCGATATAACTTCTTTGACCACTACGGCAGCTGATCACGTACGCCTGGTCTTTATCCAGTTCATTCACACGATCACGTAGATCATTGAGTGGAATGTTGATTGAATTAGGGAAACGACCTGATTCTTCCAGTTCTAATTCGCTGCGTACATCTAGAAGAACGGCACCGTTCTCTAATTCCTCATTCAATTCGTGCCATTGCACTAATTCGCTCATACCTTCCATAACGTTAAGCGCAGCGTAGCCAATCATATTGACTGGGTCTTTTGCTGAACCAAATGGGGGTGCATAAGTGAATTCAAGTTCTGGTAGATCATGCACGGTTAAGCCGGCTTTGATGGCTGTTGAAATAATATCGATACGTTTGTCGACACCCTTACTACCGATGCCTTGCGCGCCATAAATGGTCCCGTCTTTAGGATTGAAGACAAGTTTCAATGTGATATCCGTTGCGCCAGGATAGTAACTTGCATGACTACTGCTTAACGTGTGCACAGAAGCAACCTCTAACCCTGCCATTTTCGCCATACGTTCATTTAATCCAGCTGAAGCAGCTGAAAGTCCGAATACACGAACAATGGCCGTTCCGATGCTGCCTTTATTTTTACGTTTCATCCCAGCAATTACGTCTGCGACTTGACGTCCTTGACGGTTAGCTGGTGAAGCAAGTGAAATCAAGGCATCTTCACCTGTCACTTGGTTTTTAACAACAATAGCATCACCCACAGCATAAATATCGGATATGCTTGTTTCATAATTTTCATCCACCAGAATACCACCGCGGAAGCCGAGTTTGATACCTGTTGATTGTGCTAGTCTGTTTTCAGGTTGGACCCCGATAGACATCACGGTCATATCCGTGGTCAATTCACTACCGTCTTCCAAGACAACGATTCGACCTTCTTCTTTGAAAGCGACCGCTGATTGAGACGTAATGACCTTGACCCCATGTTCACGTAATTCATTTTGCACAAAGGCAGCCATTTCCTCGTCTAACGGCGGTAACACATGAGGCGCTTTTTCAACGATGGTGACGTTGATCCCTCTGTGTTTCAAGTTCTCAGCCATTTCGATACCAATGAATCCGGCACCCACAACAACGGCTTCTTTAGGATCTGATCCGTTGATGCGTTCCATGATTTGATCCAGGTCCGGTACGTTTCTTAACGTATAAACATTGTTGCATTCACTTAAGCCACTGATTGCAGGAACAAAAGGTCTTGCACCCGGTGATAAGATCAATTTATCGTAACTCTCAGTCAATACTTCACCATTGTGTTTAACTGAAACGGTTTTGTCTTCTGGGTTGATAGCTAAAACTTCAGTATGTGGTCTCACGTCTAAACGGAAACGGTCATACAAGGTTTCAGGCGTTTGCACTAACAATTTATCACGGTCTGCGATCTCACCTGATACATGATACGGTAAACCACAGTTTGCGAAAGACACATATGGACCTTTTTCAAAAATAATAATTTCTGCATTTTCATCTAAACGGCGTAAACGTGTTGCAGCTGACATCCCGCCAGCAACACCACCGACAATAACTACTTTACTCAATTAAACTTTTCCTCCTCTGACTGTTCCATTCCACTGATTCATCCCGCCACGTACGTTCACTACATCAAAACCTTTTTTCTGTAGTGCCGTTGCAGCACGTTTACTTCTCATACCTGACTGACAAATGACATAAAGTTTGTCGTCTGTCTTGCCCTTATATTGCTCTATTTTATTTAACGGGAAATTTTTCGATCCCGGAATATGCCCCTGGCGGTATTCGCCCGGCATACGCACATCTAATATCATAGGTTTATTGGTTAATTCTGATTCTAATTGGTTTGCAGTCGTACTTGGTACACGATTAAATAATCCAAACAAGCTTATCGCCTCAACTTTTCTTTAATTTAAATACCCTACCAGGTATACTAGACCTTATAGAATAAGATGTCAAGCACTCGACATGAATATCTTCCTATTTTTCATTTTTTTAAGTTATACTGATAGTACAAAAGAAGCAAAGGGGATATTGTTATGAAAAAAAGAACGAAATGGGGATTACTCGGTGCACTGGGAGTCACGACCAGTTTTTTCACTTATGCGAGTAGCTATTTTTACAAAACGGCCGTGGGTATCAACAAAAAAGAATTTGTAGAAGAATACAGCATGGAAGAAATTTACCAAGATGACCCTTGGGAGAATGAAAAAAGATGGTATCAGACTGTAGAAAAGGACGTTTTGATTCAACGTGCTACAGACGGTCTGCTGCTGTCCGGACTATTTATACCTGCAAAAGAAAAGTCCAGGAAAGTCGTCATCATCGCCCATGGCTATAGTAGCAGTAACTTAGATATGGCACCTTGGGCGAAACTTTTTTATGATATAGGATTCAGCCTTTTACTCCCTGATGCCAGAGGACACGGTGAGAGCGAAGGCGACTATATCGGATTCGGGTGGCACGAGAGAAAAGATTATATGCTGTGGATCGAGCAGATGATCGAAAAATTGGGCGATGATCTTGAAGTCGTCCTTTACGGCCTCAGTATGGGAGGGGCCACTGTCATGAACGTGAGCGGAGAAGCCCTGCCTCTCAATGTTAAAGCGATCGTGGAGGACTGCGGCTACAGTTCCGTATCCAAAGAAATGGCGCATCAACTGAAAATCATGTACAAGCTACCCCAATACCCGATCATCCCACTGACCAGTTTCATTACAAAAATGAAAGCAGGCTTTTGGTTTGGTGAAGCTAATCCAGAAAAACAGGTCCAAAAGAGTCAGACCCCTCTTTTATTCATCCACGGTGACGAAGATATTTTTGTTCCCACTCACATGGCCTATGATGTTTATCATGCTACCAGCTGTCCTAAAGAACTCTATATCGTTCCTGGAGCGGCGCATGCGTACAGCTATATTACAGATAAGGATGAATACCGCCTTCGTATCAAACGTTTCTTATCACGACACCTTTCCAACGTAAACTAAGCGCGAAAAGATGATGCCCTGTATACAACTAAGTAAACAGCAAAAGAAGAAACCGTATTATCTCGATTGAAACGAGATAATACGGTTTTTTACTCTTTTAGGGTCAAATAACGAAACAAACTATTTTCGATGGGATCATCTAATTTCAGAAGCATCTCCACCACATTTTTCTTTTTACCCTCTTTGGTTGCTTTTTTCAACTCATTGATTGTTTCCTGAACAGGGGTCACTTCTCCTAAATAATAGAAGTCGCTTCCCTCGTCATCCGATTTTTTCACAAACAAACGGAAGATCCAGTCCTTTGGATTCTTCAGTTTTTCAACTTCAGGTGATTTTAATGTCCGAGGTGCCTTCGTGAACCATTTCATTGTCGTCGAGTCCAGGAGTTCATCTTCATAGGCCATCTGGGATCCGGCAAAGTCTTCTCCTTTTTCAAGCGTGACAAAAATAACGAATTCGCCGTTTTTTGCTGTGTATCCACCAATGTTCTGATCGACCAGCTGTTCTTCCCAGTTGAGTAGTCTCAAGACATCTTTTCTTTTGTATTTTTCATACAGCGTTATAGATGCCTCCGGCAAATAACCAGTTGCATTCAATAGGCCTGTCTCAATTATATCTAAGCATAACTTTTTGAAATAATCATTATTTAACGCTGCTTTCATTCCCTTTGATAGTTTTATCTCATTTTTTTTAATTGAGATAAATGGGTTGTCTCCATACGTTTTACGGGTCATACCAGTAAAGAATCTTAAATCCAGTGAGTTCAGCACTGACTGAATCGTTTTATTGTCGCTGATAAGACCTAGCTTTTCGTACCATTGCCCTAACTCTTCAGTCGAAACTGCTTTTTTCACATTGTTTTTTTGATCATCGATTAATCTTTTCAGCAAGACTAATTCATGTTTTCTCATACCGGACAGGAGTTCGCGAGATGCAATCATTAAATACCTCTGTTCCTCTTCGGTAACGAGCCCTTCTGTTTCGCCCATACTTAACAAAAAGTCATAATAACTTTTCTTTTTATTTGCAAGCAGGACCGGGTCGAGCATTTCTTGTTCTTTGAAATCTTTGAGATAAGGGACGCGCCCTAAGCGATTGTAAAGCAGCTGAAATGCTTTTCTGAGTTCAGACATTGAATCCATTGATGTCTTGTTGATGGATTCAAAAATTT
>NZ_JAWOBT010000068.1:0-4829 GCF_046484155.1 Alkalibacterium sp. | reverse complement strand
AATTAAAGGAATTCAATAGCGGGCGTTCGAGACGCGATTCATCCCCCGGTTGAAACCAGAGGTTTTCTCGCTAACGCCCCTTATAAAGAACAATCTCTCTTAGTGCATTCAACCTGCCCTTGACTTGAATACTATTTACATTCAATTATAATTTATACTGCTAAATATGAAACAGATAGACCGGAGTCTTGTTTTATAGAACAAGACTCCGGTCTATCTGTTTACACTACACTAATTGAACGAGTAATACATAACCTAGTTCAGAAAATTAGTATACTCCATTTTAATAAAATCAAACCAAGTTCAAGCTACCAATATACTAACCTATATAAGCCCAAACTAAAAACCCTAGTGATATAATAAATCCAACAACTAATAGAACCATTACACAAAATCCCATAATATCTTTAGCATCTAACTTGGCAATTGCAAGTGCAGGAAGTGCCCAGAAAGGTTGAATCATATTTGTCCATCCATCTCCCCATGCTATTGCCATTGTAGTAATTGCAGGATCAACTCCTAATTCTAAACCGGCTGGCATAGCTATTGGTGCCTGTACAGCCCATTGCCCTCCACCAGAAGGAACAAAAATATTTACTAGCCCAGACGACCAGAACGTAAACATAGGGAAAGTATATGCATTTGATATGCTTAAAAACCACGTTGTAATAGAGCCAGCTAAACTTACTCCATCAGCATTAGCGCCTATAAGTAAGCCCATAATCCCTGCATAAAAAGGAAACTGTAATATTATGCCACCTGCACCTTTTACGGCTTCATTAATTGCATCAACGTATTTAATTGGTGTTTGGTGAAGCAAGATTCCTAATGTTAAAAAGATTAAGTTAACGATATTTAAATTCAAGTCTAAACCATTATTCCAAAAATGATATATCAAATATAAAGATGCAATCAAAACAACAAACAAACTTAACCATCTGCTATTATCAAGTTTTTCAGCTGGAGTCATATCTGCTTTATGTACAACTTGAGTATCAGTAGTATCAGTGTCAGCATAATGCGCTTCTAATATTGCTGGATCAATAGTCACTGTATCTTCAGGTGCGGGATGCATTGCTCTATTAATAAAAGGTAGGGCAATTATTACTATTGCTACCATAATTAAGTTTGGTAGAGCAAAAATAGTTTCTGCTACAGGAATAACTCCAGTTAACGCACCCAAGGTTTGAGCTTCGTTAGCAACAGCATTTGTAGCCACAGTTAATGGTACTGACCCACTGAATCCAGCATGCCAAATAACGAAACCTGAGTAAGCTGAAGCAATCAACAAACGATAGTCAACACCTTTGACGACTTTAGCAATTTCCCGAGCAAGTAATGCACCTACGATTAATCCAAATCCCCAATTTATCCAGCATGCCACTGCTCCTACAACAGAGATCAGCATAATTGCTTGCCTTGGTGTTTTAGCTATTCGAGCTATTCGTTTAAGGAAATTTGTTATTATTTCAGCACTTGCAAGAGCATTACCCAATATAAGTACTAATGCCATTTGCATTGTAAATGCTAATAATGACCAAAAGCCATCTCCCCAATGTACAGTCATTTCCATAAAAGATTGTCCGGTTACTAACATAGAAGTTATATAAGCTATTACAGTAAGGGCTATAGCAAAAACAAAGGCACTAGGTAGATATTTTTTAACTAAAGCAACTGAAACTTTTGTTATTTTTTTAAACATAATAATTCCCCTTATTAATTTTTTTTATTATCAAGTAACCGTTAAATCGTTTTATAATTATTTCACATACTTATAATAACACCGCTTTCATATTTAGTGAAATACCAAACTCTTATACAGTGAATAACCAGTAGTTATGGCACGCATCATTCACTCTTATAATGCGACTCATATATTCAAATAAGATCTAAAAGTCTACTCTTCTAATGAAAATTATAGGTCATTAGTAATTATTTTCTATGCCCTTTTACCTCTATCATGACAAAAGATTTTAATTGGACATCAGAAAGATAGAATATTTTGTAGCAATCGTTGAAAATAATTTTAATATTACTCAAGCTGCATAAAAGTTATACATTTCACAACCTGCTCTTGGTAAAAGAATTAACAGTTTTGAAATTAAAAACGATTTAATTCTTTTCGAAAGATCTAGTTGTAAGCACTGATTGAAAAATCAGCAGATCAACTTGGATTTTCATTCCCTATTTTTTCCTCCAACACCTCAGCTTATTTCTTCGCTTTGATTACGGCAAACAAGCCTTCTCCTAATCCAGCTTTTATTTCATGATACATATTTTCGCTAGAAAACACGGTCTGCTTTTCATCAATTATGCTAAAACCGACATCTTTCAACGCACTCCTTATCTCGTCTCTACTGTTGAAATTCGCATCTTGATAGAAAATGCTTTTTGATTTGTTCTCCTGATATATCTCGCCTAGCGGTGTATCTCTATCAATAAATGCAATGATAAGAAAGCCGTCATTCTCCACTATCCTATGAACTTCCCGAAAGGCCACAGCGAGATCATCTAGACAACAATCCACCGTAACCATTAGTGCGAAAGGAAAACTATTATCCTCAAAAGGCATGTTTTCAATGAAGGCCGGGGTTACCTGGACTCCACGTTCTTTTGCCTTTTCAGCCATTTTCAACGAAGGTTCTAAACCAAATTTGATCCCAAGCTGTTCTGCAAAAAGACCAGTGCCCACTCCTAGCTCTATTCCATTTGTTGTTTCATCGGGCAGAAGTTGTTGCACAGCGTTAACCTCAGATCTGAAAGTCAGATCGTTTTCCATAAACCAAGTTTCATAATCGTCGACATTTTGTCCGTATATATCATCTGTAGTCATATCAACATCAACCTCCAAAAGAGAATTCAAATCACTTCTACACTAAACGAGTAAATGATAGCCAATTAATTCAAAAAATGATTACACCTTTCAATCTTTTCGTAAATTATTTGCTTGGGCTATTATGTCTGCATTAGTCGTCTTTCATTTTCCCTCCGTTAATTATAACATCATGTGCATGTTTGACTTGATTGAGAACTCCTCGCGAGAAATCACTGTTTTTTCCACTCACTGCATCTATCAGGGTCGTCGACACCTCTGTTACAACATTGTGTTTCATGAGTCTTAGTGATCGGCGTAAAAAACACTCTCCCGCTTCAATTGAACAAAAAATCAAACACGTTCCCCATATTCACCGCACTTACTAGGCGAATATTGGGAACGTGTTTAGAGTTAAAGACTAAATTCCGATCTTTTTCACAGATAAGATCTGCTATCACTGGATGATCCTTCTGAATACCTCTTTCGCTGGTGTCCCAACATTGTCTTGTTAGTTGGAAATTCCTGATTTTTTTCAACAAGGACAATATCACGCGGCGTGTAACCAAATTTTATTTGCCGCAGCCATTACTCATATACTCAAGTATTTTTGAATAGATCTCGTCCTTTTCATCCTCATTTAAATCCCTACTATCGATCTCTATGTAGCCCTCGTTCAGATGATAGTTTCTCGTATAAATGGCTGGGTCTCCTGCCCTTAACTCACTAACTAAACTCGATAGAGAACAATTACCGTTCTCATTCATCTCAAGTTTAACTCTAAGAATAGGTCTTTTTGCGTCATCTTGAATCTCTGACGCTACTATATCGGGTATAGAATTCAATTTAAGTATAAAAGGGTCTGCTTTTCTGCTCATTTCGTCCAGCGTATCAGCTTTATCCGCTAAATATACTTCTATGGCTTCTGCGATCCCTAATATATTTTCTTTTCCTATCTTCATTGCCCGTCCGATCCCTTGAGATTGGAGCTTGACCCATTTCACATAGTTCTCTTTTCCTATGACGATTCCTGAGGTGGGCCCGGAAATAGCTTTTGAACCGCTATAAATAACCAGATCGGCCCCGGCATCTACTAATCTTTTCAGATCTCCTTCTGCTGCCGCATCCACGACGAGTGGCAGTTGATGCTCGCGTGCCAATTCGATCATTTGCTCCGCTGACAAGATACCTTTCTGGACGCAGTGATGACTCTTCACGTAAAAGAGTGCAGCTGTATCATCGCTGATCAATTCCTCTACCATGTCTTTATCACAAAGATTTGAATACCCCGCCTCTATAACGTTTCCTCCACCCATCTCGATCATTGTCTGAATAGGCGCACCATAATGGATATTATGACCTTTCGGGATGATGATGTCTCTTGCGCTGATTTTTTTTGAATAAGGATTTTTCATATGATAGGCATCCCCTTGGCCGATCACGCCGGCAACAGATTGACTGATGCCAGCAGACGCAGAGGATACGATACATAGCGCCTCTACATGCAATAGTTCTTCAAGGTATCGGCCGATATTGTTATGTAATTCATCCATTTCAAAAAAATGTTCTCCACCAAAAACTTGAGCTTCAATTGCTTCACTGGCATATATTGAGGCACCTAAAATCGTCATTTTCCCATTTGCATTTATCACTTTTTTTAATTTAAATTTATCATGTGCGTTATACATTCTAGCGTCCTCCTTAAAAAGAAAAAAATTTAAAAAAAAAGCTAGGGGAGACCCTAGCTTTCCATCAAACATATTAGAGTATGTCTAAAACTCTTCTTCTTCAGAGTACTCTGCTTCATCACTTTGAGACCACACCAGGACACTCTGCTTAGCTGTATTCACTATTGCATCTACAGCCTCTTCCACAGAAGAATCAATCATTTGTATGGACAATCCCGCCAATGCCATCAAAATTCCGGTAAAGAACAGTATGAGTGAGGGTGTCTGACGAAGGTTGCAACTTCCCCTCAACAATCCTGCCCTCCATATCAACAACCACCATATCATCA
>NZ_JAWOBT010000094.1:0-4522 GCF_046484155.1 Alkalibacterium sp. | reverse complement strand
CCTATTTTAAAATGAGTAACTACAGTAAGATGAATCCTTTCTTTATGACAGTAGTAAGTGATGCTGACCATTGGATGTTTATATCAAGCACAGGCGGACTGACCTGTGGACGTAAAAATGCGGAGAATGCATTATTTCCATATGACACCGATGATAAAATACACGACAGCATCGAGACGACCGGCCCACATACAATGCTCATCGTCAATAAAGATGACAAGAATTTTCTGTGGAAACCCTTCTCGCTTCATAACAGCAATGTATATAAGCTTACAAGAAACCTATATAAAAACACTACAGGTAATAAGATTATGTTTGAAGAAATCAATCATGACCTGGAGGTTAGTTATACTTATACGTGGAAGAACAGTGATCTGTTTGGATTTATTAAAGAATCAAAAATACTTAACCTAGCGGAAAAAGAAGTAGAGATAAGAGTCCTAGACGGTATTCGTAACATACTGCCCTATGGGGTCAATACACTTTTACAAACCACTAAAAGTACACTCGTGGATGGCTATAAACGTAATGAATTAGTGGAAAAAGCCGGATTGGGTATCTACACGCTTAGTTCGATTTTAACAGACAAAGCGGAGCCAAGTGAATCACTGAAAGCAACGACGGTTTGGTCAAAGGGCCTTGATAATCCTAGCTACCTTTTGTCAGAGCAACAGATCGAAGCTTTTTCTCTAAACGAAGAAATCCAGACAGAAGTTGATGTTAAAGGCAGAAGAGGCTCCTACTATGTTGCAGATTCCATCCACCTCAAGGGTCGGGAATCAAAAAACTGGTATATAGTAGCTGAACTCAATCAAAGCGCTTCAAAAATCGAGAAACGTATCAAGGAGATCACAGAAAACCAATCGATTCTTGATGTGGTAGAAGCTGATGTTTCTAAGGGTGAGTACAATCTGAACAAGCTTGTATTTGAGGCAGACGGATTCCAATTTACGGCTAATGAGAAGGCGAGTTATAGACATTTTTCAAATACCCTTTACAATATTATGCGAGGGGGTATATATGCAGATGGCTATGAGATCGATAGAGAGGATTTCAAGGCTTTTGTAGAAACATGGAATAAAGAAGTCTATGAGAAACAGCTGGATTTTATGAGCCAATTACCCGTAACAATCAACTATAATGAACTGCTTGGTATGGCGACAGAGCTTAACAGCAAGGATTTCGAACGCTTAGTGTTTGAATACTTACCGCTTACGTTCAGTCGACGACATGGTGATCCAAGTCGTCCGTGGAATAAATTCAATATTGAAGTTTCCAAAGAAGATGGGAGTAAAGCGCTTAAGTTTGAAGGAAACTGGCGTGACATCTTTCAAAACTGGGAAGCATTATCTATTTCCTACCCTGCATATACGGAGAGTATCATTGCTAAATTCGTAAATGCATCAACGGCAGACGGCTATAACCCCTATCAAATTACGAAAGACGGCATTAATTGGGAGAAGCTTGACCCTGAAGATCCGTGGTCAAACATTGGATACTGGGGAGATCATCAAATCATTTATCTTCTAAAGCTAATGGAATTATCAAAGGCTTATAATCCTGATAAGTTACAAGAACTTCTTCATAGAGACATCTTTGTCTATGCGAATGTGCCTTATAGGATCAAAGGATTTGATGCACTAGTCGCCGATCCAAGAAACAGCATAGTTTATGATGATGCGAGTGACCAACGTATTAAGAATAAAACTGCAAGACTTGGATCAGATGGTAAGTTGGTTTACAACAAGGATGGAATTTACAAAGTTAACTTAATGGAAAAACTTTTGGTTACTCTTCTGGCTAAGTTCTCTAACTATGTGCCTGAAGGTGGCATTTGGATGAATACACAACGTCCAGAGTGGAACGATGCTAACAATGCTCTTGTTGGGAATGGGTTGTCCATGGTCACCTTGAATTATTTGCACCGTTTCCAGGTATATATGAGTCAAATAGTTAAGGAGATCGAAGAGGACTCTATTGAAATCTCGGTTGAAGTGCTCCAAATGTTTAATGATACAGCATTGGTATTGAAGGATAGTAGGCAGTATCTTGGCAATGAAATGTCCGATGACACCCGATTTGAGATTGTAAAAGCGTTGGGTGAAATTGGAGAAAACTATAGGAATGCCATTTATGACAATGGTTTTGCAGGAGATAAAGCGGCACTTTCTATAGAATCTCTTAAAGAGTTTACTGAAATTTCAATGAGTCATTTGAAAGATTCAATTAAAAAGAATAAACGCGAAGACGGTTTATACCACTCGTACAATCTTATCCGATTTGGTAAGGAAAGCTGCA
Organism: Alkalibacterium sp.; assembly: GCF_046484155.1. Taxonomy (GTDB): domain Bacteria; phylum Bacillota; class Bacilli; order Lactobacillales; family Carnobacteriaceae_A; genus Alkalibacterium. The sequence continues at coordinate 2,224 of NZ_JAWOBT010000094.1, read as the reverse complement.
GTATATCAAATCTTTATGAGATGCTGGAAGGTCAGGTTGCTGTTCTAGGTTCAAAAGCTTTAGATGGAAAAGAAACTATTGATGTCTTAGAAGCGCTTAGGAATAGTTCGATTTATCGTGAAGACCAAAACAGCTATATGCTCTATCCAAATCGTGAGCTACCAAGGTTCTTAGAGAAAAATGTGGTTCCTGAAGAAGAGGTTATGTCGTCAACTGTTTTAAAAGAAGAATTGAATCAGAATCGCACACGGTTTATTGAAAAAGATGTTAATGGAAAGTACCATTTTAACGGTCGATTCAGAAACGGTGACGAGATCGAAGAAGCACTAAAAGCCACAGAAGAGTATAAGGATGAAGACATTAAAATCGTTAAAGAAATCTTTTCAGAACTGTTTGACCATCATGCTTTTACAGGACGTTCCGGTACTTTTTATAAATATGAAGGTTTAGGGTCTATCTACTGGCACATGGTATCAAAACTAGCCCTGACGACACAAGAAAACTTCGAAGATGTCTATTCCCAAAAGGGTATGAATGAAGAAGCTAGGACGCTTATGAATGATTATGAAGACATTAAGGCAGGCATCGGATTAGAAAAATCACCAGAACAATATGGCGCATTTCCAACAGAAGCTTATTCCCATACTCCAGGATTTGCAGGCGTCCAACAACCGGGCATGACTGGACAAGTTAAAGAAGACTTTATCTCTCGACTAGGTGAATTAGGCGTGAAGGTAGAGGACGGGCGTGTTCATTTCAGACCAGTGTTATTAGCAAAGTCTGAGTTTCTAAAAGAGATGAAAGACTGGTCTCTACCTAGGAACAGTCAGGCTATGGATACAGAAACGATCCAGCTAGATCAGAATTCTTTAGGATTTACATTCTGTGCAGTTCCGGTAATCTATTATCTGGAAGACAAAAAGAAAATCATCATTTGTTACAAAGATGGTACAGAAAGTGTTTTTGAAGATACGGATACTTTAGATTTCGAAACAAGTCAAACCATTTTTAGTCGTGATGGTAAGATCGATCGAATTAAAGTGACCATTGACGGTAATTTATTGCAATGATTTTTGAGTACTGATCGATCATTTGCCTTGTTGAATGGCATAAGAGTAATAGGATGCGCATGTGTAGACAGCCGCATTGAAGAGTTGAGATAGCTTGTCATCATTAATTTTAGCGGTTTTCAACTAACTATTGAAGCGTTAAAAATCCCCTCGGACTAATCGTTCGGGGGATTTTTTTGTCGGTTCTATAACAAATGACGTCAGTGACTATACTCACTGACGTCATTTGTTATAGAAATTTTTAAATTAAAATTGAGTTATGGAATTTTTTCTGCATTATTCTGTCATATATTATATGGACTTAAGAATAGGAATATTAAGTTAAGTACTATTTATATAAAAAAACTATATCTTTTTAGATAGAAAGTGGTATCATTATAAATGAAATAACTATTTACAAAATATTATTATAAAAAGCTGGTTATTTTTTCTAATTCATCAAAAGGATCATGGAAATCAGAATGTATTTTGATGAATTCTAGTTTAGCAGCTTCGATAGCTTGAGAGAAGTTAGGATCAAACTGAGTTCCTATACCCCTTTCCAATTCTTGAAATGCCTCTTCAATAGAAAGCTCATTTCGATAAGCTCTCGTAGAGGTCATCGCATCGAAAGCGTCAGCAACAGCCAATATTCGGGCCTCTGAGGGAATTGCAATTCCCTTGGATCCCGTGGGGTATCCTTTTCCATCCCATCTTTCATGATGATAGAGGACACCGTTTTTTAATCCTTTTAATCCTTCCATCTTTTCGACCATTTGTGCTCCAAAAGTCGTGTGGGTTTTAATGATTTCATATTCTTTATCTGTTAATTTTGCCGGCTTCGTTAAAATCTGTTCAGGAATGTTGATTTTGCCAATATCGTGAAGGAGTCCACTCAAGCGTAAGTGTTTAAGCTTTTGTGTATCTTGGTATTCAGGAAGCTGTTTAGCTAATGCAACAGCATATTGACTAACTCTTTCGCTATGTCCAAATGTGTACAGATCTTTTGCTTCCATTGCTACGATAAAGCTTTGGACGACTTGTTCAAGTGTTGTTTCCATTGAGTCAATAACAGTATTAACTTGTTTATCATAAAGCATGTTCAGCTTTGATAATAGCAGGTAACTAAATGTTGTCACGATAATATAAAGTAGAATACGGTTAGAAATATCGAT
>NZ_JAWOBT010000087.1:0-2548 GCF_046484155.1 Alkalibacterium sp. | reverse complement strand
GACCGCTCTCTATATAGAACATCGTCTATATAGATAGTACACCCTACATAGATAACTGTCAATGAACTTTATATTTTTTTCACATGTAAGGCGAAATAAAAACCCGGGCCATGGTCGCTCCGGGTTTTTATTTCGCCTTACATGTGAAAAAAATATAAAGTTCATTGACAGTTATCTATGTAGGGTGTACTATCTATATAGACGATGTTCTATATAGATAGCGGTCAATGTTAAACCAGCCGATGAAGGAGGATATATGACCGAAGAAGTAACGTATTACGCAGATTTATTCAAAGTTTTGTCGGATGAAACACGCTTGAAGATTTTGCAATTATTATCTAAGGATCAATTGTGTGCCTGTGATATTATCGAAGAATTTAATATTACGCAACCGACGCTGTCTTACCACATGAAGATGTTACGAGATAAAAAGCTGGTGGTAACCCAACGTGAGGGGAACAGGGTGTTGTACGCGTTGGATGAAGAAAATGTTGATGCCTTAATTTCTTTTATTCAATCAATCGGCACGTCCTCATACAGTGTATCTTAAATTAGGAGATGGTTCAGTGAATATTTTTCAATGGTTAAATGATGTGTTTTTAAAAATGACATGGCTCAATGAGTCGATGGCATGGTTGGTGGATAATGTCTTCCAGCTTGATCCAACAAGTCGCATAGGTGCAAGCCTGCAATTCTTCTTGTACGATACGATCAAGATATTCTTCTTGCTTTCCGTACTTATTTTTGGTATTTCATATATTCAAAGCTTTTTCCCTCCAGAGCGAACCAAAAGAATATTGAGTCGCTATAATGGGATCACCGCGAGTATCTTTTCTGCCTTGCTGGGCACAGTGACGCCGTTTTGTTCGTGTTCATCCATTCCGATATTTATCGGTTTTACTGGGGCCGGTTTGCCTTTAGGCACGACCTTTTCATTCTTGATTTCATCACCATTAGTTGATCTGGCATCCGTTATCTTACTGGCCAGTATATTCAACTGGCAAATCGCTATTGCGTACGTTGTCGTGGGACTCGTCTTGGCCGTACTGGGTGGAGGCATCATCGATAAAGCGAATATGACTGGTGAGGTCGAAAGCTTTGTTTATGGCGTACCAAATGTTGAAGCCGAAGAGATCAAGCTTACTCAAAAAGAACGCGTCGATTTTGGCGTCGCTCAGGTTAAAGAGATCATTCACAAAGTCTGGTTATACATCTTGATTGGTGTGGGGATCGGTGCACTGATCCATAACTGGATTCCTCAAGAAGTGATCACTATGCTTTTAGGTCAGGACAAATGGTATTCAGTGCCTTTAGCTACCTTAGTCGGAGCACCGATGTACGCAGACATTTTCGGAACGCTGCCTATTGCAGAAGCACTCTTAGCTAAAGGTGTAGGGCTTGGAACGGTACTGGCCTTTATGATGAGTGTAACGGTATTATCCTTACCGTCACTTGTAATGCTAAAAAAAGTCATTAAGCCTAAATTGATGACGTTGTTTGTCAGTATTGTCATTATCGGCATCTTTATTATCGGTTTTGGCTTCAATGAATTCAGTTATCTATTTATTTAAAATTTTTGAAAATCAAAGGAGAGAATAATAAAATGGAAATCAAAGTATTGGGACCAGGATGTTCGAATTGTGTGCGTTTAGAAAAAAATGTAGAAAGAGCCATTGAAGGAACAAATCAAGAGGTGACCATTTCAAAAGTCAGCGACCCAGTGGACATTATGAAGTACGGTGTCATGAGCACGCCCGGCCTTGTCGTCGATGGAAAAGTCATCTCATACGGCAGAGTGCTGACACCCGAAGAAATCAAAACAAAATTAAATCTCTAATCGTTTAAAGGAAAGCATAGACATTCGTGTCTATGCTTTTTTTCTACTTTTAAATAAAAAGCGAAAACTTGACGGTGATCAAGTTAAAGCATTCTTTAGTCTTTTATACTATGAGTGTAAGAGATAGAGACAAACCAAGCGACAATTAAAAGAGGAGAGATTTCAAATGGAAAAAGCAATCATCAAACTAGAAACATTGGCCTGCCCAAGCTGTATGCAGAAAATCGAGAATGCTTTAAAAGCACTAGAAGGTATCGATCAGGGAAGCGTTAAAGTGATGTTCAATTCTAGCAAAGCTAAACTAACCTTTGATTCCGATGAAGTTACAATAGAAGAAATTGAAAAAGCTATCGAAGATCTCGGTTATCCGGTCATCAAAGCGACTGTTAAAGCTGCTTAATCAGAATGATTATAATAGAAAGAAGGAACAACCTTGCTAACTTTTAAAACAGTTCTAAACGATTATTTTCCAAAACTCGAATTTTACACCGTTCCCCTGACGCGTGCACATGGAAAAAATCATCCTGAAGTCTTTGATGTTCACGAATTATTCCAGACCATGAATGCCAAAGTAAACGGTTCGGATAAATCGGATTTAGACAAAGAATTCAAGGAATTACGCGAGGTGACGAGCAACTACGCCTTACCATCGGATGCATGTGAAACATACGAGGCAGTCTACAGGATGTTGTCTGAAGCTGACGAAGCCTA
>NZ_JAWOBT010000083.1:0-14495 GCF_046484155.1 Alkalibacterium sp. | reverse complement strand
CTTTGACAATTGTGTAAATAACCTTTGTTTTTTCATCAGCTTTACCGTAAACGATGGTCCGAGTCATATCGCTTGTGTAGCCATTATAAACCACGCCTAAATCAAATAATACCCACTCATTTGGTTTGAGTTGACGTTTCCCCGGATTGCCGTGTGGACTTGCTGCGTGATCGCCAAACAGTACCATAGTTGGAAAACTCATTTTTTCTACGCCGTATTTTTTGATTTCATATTCAATACGTGCAACCACTTCTTCCTCGGAAATCCCCGTTTTCAAGTGATTCATTCCGATTTCCAGCGCTTTATCTGCTAAAATACCCGCTTCTTTCATGATGTCTAATTCATATGGTTGTTTTATCACGCGTAAATTTTGAATCAAAGAAGTACTGTTTACGAGAACAGCTTCCGGGAATAGGTCTATTAAAGCGTGATAACGTGTGACGATCAATGAATCTTCGTCTATGCCGATCGTTTTAATAGCATCGATGTCGGGGCTTAACGCTTCAGCTAATACAGACCAGGGGGAGATTTCATCTTTATAAGTCAATACGCGGTCACACTCACTGGCTGCTGAGGCTGACTGTTTTTCAAGTTCAGGAACGAGCAACCATATTTTATCAGGAAAAATGAGGGCAGCAGCAACGCGTTCATGTGGGTCGCTTTCGAAACCGGTCAAATAAGCAACAGTTAAGGGGTCATCGTAATAAAGTAAGGATAGGCGTTCTTTTTTCATCGTATGTTGTAAGTGATTCAGGACTGACATCAATAAACCTTCTTTCAGGAATTTACATTCAGTCTATCAGAAAAAAAGAGGGGAGTATAGTTAAAGAAAGCCTTTTCTGAAAATGAATAAGAAAATTTCATGAAAATATAGGATAACAATTGAAATTGTAAGCGTAATCTGTTATTCTGTATAAGGTAGAATATACTCGCAAATAAAACTAAACACTCTAAAAGGAGTCAAACAATGGATAAACAAACAATTACAATTTATGATGTGGCACGCGAAGCAGGCGTCTCAATGGCGACTGTTTCCCGTGTTGTAAACGGGAACCCGAATGTTAAACCAACCACAAGAAAGAAAGTATTAGATGTTATTGAACGTTTAGATTATCGTCCGAATGCTGTCGCTCGTGGACTGGCAAGCAAAAAAACGACGACGGTCGGAGTTATTATTCCAGACGTTACGAATCTTTATTTTTCATCATTAGCACGCGGGATCGATGATATCGCCACCATGTACAAATATAATATCATCTTGGCAAATTCTGATAAAAATGAAGAAAAAGAAGTGCAGGTCCTGAATACACTGTTAGCGAAACAAGTAGATGGTGTCATTTTCATGGGGAACAAAATTACAGAAGAACTGCGTGCCGAATTTTCTCGCTCACGCACACCAGTTGTCTTAGCCGGTACGGTCGATCCGGATGCACAAGTCGGAAGCGTCAACATCGATTATGAAAAAGCCACAGAAGATGCAGTCACGATGCTGATCGAAAACGGTCATAAAAAAATCGGCTTCATTTCTGAAAGCCATGATGAACCCATTAATGGAATTTACCGACTGAATGGTTACAAAAAAGCTTTAGAAAAAGCATCATTACCTTATGAAGCAGACTTGGTTCTGCAATCAGAGTATACGTATAAAGTTGGAGAAGTTGTTTACGAACTGCTTGTCGAAGCTGGAGCAACGGCTACAGTGGTTGCGGATGATGAATTAGCTTTAGGGGTATTAAATGCTGCATTAGACCGTGGTGTGTCAGTACCGGAAGAGTTTGAAATCATTACCTCGAACAACTCTAAACTGACGGCCATGTCACGTCCAAAGTTAACAACGATAGAGCAGCCTTTGTATGATATTGGTGCGGTAGCGATGCGTCTACTGACTAAGTTAATGAACAAAGAAGAAATTGATGAAAAAACAATTACGCTACCATACAGAATCAGATCAAAAGGCACGACCAAATAAAAAAGCGAATAGAAAAACGGCCCTTATCACTGAGATAAGGGCCGTTTTTCTATTCTTTCAACGTTTAGTCGTCATCATCGTCTCCATTACCATTGTTAGACTCTTCGTCAGATTCAGGCTCTTCTTCAGGCTCTGATTCTGCTTCCGAATCGTCTTCTTCAGGTTCGGCAGGTTTGCTTGAAGAACCGCGACCAGACCAGAAGTTTGCCAACTCTGAATCAGTCGCTCCGATGGCAAAGTCATAAACGGTTGTTCCAGGGACGCTGTCTACTTTAAAGAGTTCCGTATGCGTTGGACCAGAGTAATTAATGGTTCTGCCACTTGGCATTTTGACTGCCCCGGCTTTCATGCCGGTGTTTTGAATGACTGATTCAGTCGTCACACCCTGAGGCACAGGAAACTCTTCGTTAGCGCCAAAGATGTCAGGATCCACTTCGTATACAGCACTCATTAATTCTGCCCAGAAATTACGGTTACGGCGGCTCGGATGAATGCCAAAGTCGTTACCTAAACTTAATTTACTGGTACCGTAGCCGATCCACGTACCAAAGGTGATACGGGGAGTGCTTGCAAGATACCATATATCTGTACGGTCTTGAGTCGTACCGGTTTTAGATATCCAGTCCGCTTCAAAGGGTAAATTGTCCATGGTTCCACGAGCAGTACCCTCTGTGTGGACACCTCTCATCATATCTACTAACAGATAATTTGAATCTGCTCCCCAAACACGGGTTTCTTCTAGTTCATGTTCATAGACGATTCCGCCTCTACCGTCTTCGATCCGTTCAATAACATAAGGATCCATGTGAACGCCATCATTGCCCATGGTTGAGAAGGCACTTATCAAATCAACTGGTGCAGGACCTGTTGATAGTCCGCCCAGGGCGAAAGAGGGATTATCAAATTCAGAATCCAGGATATCTTCCGGTCCTAATCCTAACCGTCTGACGTAAGCGCCAGGGTCATACTGTTCTTTCAAGTCCATCCAAATTTTGGAAGCTGGAATGTTTTGAGAAATTGTTATCGCGTGTCGGGCTGTCATCCACTCGTTAGTGGTTCCTGTCGCATTCGAAATAGGATGATCGACATAACCACCTACGCTTGAATCCCAGTTAGGCACAGCGTAGGGGGTGTCTGGAATGATCGTTGCAGGTGTGATCAAATTCTGATCAAGCGCCGGTCCATAAACAGCCAAGGGTTTAATGACCGAACCAGGTTGTCTGTTACCATCAAAGGCTACGTTGAATTGTGATTCATTGTAATCACGTCCACCGATAAAACCAAGGATACGTCCGGTCTGGTTATCGATCATCGCGCCGCCTGTATTGACAGACCTGGTCGCCGTCTGTGTTGCACCTTCACTGTCTTTATACGTAAAAGACCGCTCCTGACCTAACTGATCTTTATACTCGGCAGTCACGCGCTCCAGTGCATCATGGATATCTTTGTTTATTGTGGTGTAGATGTCATACCCCTGATTTCTTATCGCAACATCAGCACGTTCATAATATTCTGTGTATAATTCCGGATTCTCTTCCAGCATTTCATCTGTTATTTCGTCATCAGCCATGAATTTCTGAACAAGCAGATCTTTGGCTTCTAGATAAGCTACGTCATAGAGATAGGAGTCATCACCGTTTTCCAAATCTTCCTGATCGACAAAGTCCTGGGTAATATCATACGCGCGTGCTTCCTCGTATTCAGCTTGAGTGATGTGTCCTTCACGGTACATTCGAAAGAGCACCTCGCTTTGACGCCCCAAGCTTAAGTCATGGTTCTCTTTGATTTCACCGTATTGTGTATACGGACTAAAAACGATTGGACGTTGAGGCAGTCCGGCTATGAATGCAGCTTGTGGAAGCGACACGTCACTTGCCGGGACACCAAAGATGCCTTGTGCGGCTTCTTCAACACCGGCAATGTTTTGACCTCTATTGTTACGTCCGAAAGGTGAGACGTTTAAATAGGCTTCTATGATCTCGTCTTTATCTGTTTCGTTCTCTAAATGATAAGCAAGCAGGATCTCATTTGCCTTACGCTCATGTGTGACCTCAGGGGTTAAAATCTGCTGCTTGATCAATTGTTGGGTGATGGTAGAACCGCCAGTGGTGTTGCCCGCTTCAGAAAGCTCTTGGACTAAGGCGCGAGCCACAGCTTTGGGAACGACACCTTCATGATCGAAGAAGTACTCATCTTCTGTAGAAATCACAGCATTGATCAGCAGTTCCGAGACGTCGTCGAGCGGTATTGGGGAACGCAGTAAATCCGAACGGACGTCACTGATGAGCGTGCCGTCAGCGTAGTACATACTTGATTTTCGAGTGTAATCATTGATTTGACCCATCATTTCTTCGCGGTCAGGAATTTCTGAACCATGAACGAGTGAGGCAAAATAACCGACTGCTGTACCTGCACCGAGTGACCCGGCAATAAGTAACACAATAACGACTAAAATAATTAAAGCTTTAGCTACACGGTAAAAGATATCGAAGTAATAGATAACGGATCGAAAAAGGGATGATTGTTCGGTGTCTTGGATTTCTTCCGACTGTTCGTGTTCTTCATTTTCAGATCGTTTCATTATAATCTCCTCATTTGTGTATATAGTGATATGACTTGGTATATTATAGCAAAATCGAGATAAAAATAAAATGAAAGGTAAGGCATTCTTATGACTATTTTGGTATTGTGACGAAATTGTTAAGTCACTATAGGAATAGAAGGGCCCTCTGCGATCAGCCGTTCGCAGAGGAGGTAAGTGTTACGCAGTCTCAGGAAGTGTCTCACCGATTGCTTCCAGGCGTTTTTCAACGTCTTCTCTGCTTAGGTTGTGTTCTTTGACATAACGGTTCTGGGGATGAACGCGGCACTCATGAGAACAGCCTCTTAAATATTTGTGTTCATTCTCTTCGGAAGTAATAAACTGACGGTTACATTCAGGATTGGCACAGTTTACGTAACGTTCACACGGTTCACCGTCATACCAATCTTTTGCTATAACGTTTTTATCGACTTTGTTTATATCGACACTGATACGCTCATCGAACACATACATTTTGCCGTCCCATTTCTCACCTTGCGTCTCAGGATCGGTGCCATAGTGATGAACACCACCATGCAGTTGTCCCACATCTTCAAAGCCTTCTTTCATTAACCAGCCTGTAAGTTTTTCGCAGCGGATACCGCCCGTACAATAAGCCAAGACGCGTTTATCCATGAATTTTTCTTTGTTTTCTTTGATCCAGTCAGGTAGATCTCTGAAAGAACGGATGTCAGGTCGGATAGCGCCTCTGAAATGACCTAAGTCGTATTCATAATCGTTACGCGCATCCAGGACAACCGTGTTTTCATCTTCCAGAGCTTCTTTCCATTCGACAGGATCTAGGAATTTGCCAGTAAGCTCACTGGCGTCATGGTTTTCTTCTCCCAATTTTAATGAAACAATTTCCGGTCGGTAACGGACATGCATTTTTTTGAAGGCATGTTGATCTGCTTCATCTATCTTGAAAAAGATATCTTTGAAACGTTCGTCTGAACGGACAGCTTCCATATAACGATCGGTTTGTTCGACAGTTCCTGAACAGGTACCATTTATACCTTCTTCTGAAACGAGAATACGCCCTTTCAAACCAATGTCTTCACATAATTTCATGTGCTCATTTCTGAATCTTTCCGGGTCTTCAATTTTTACGTATTTATAATAAAGTAGTACGCGGTAATCACTCATCGCTCTTCCTCCTTGGATACAATTAAAAACTCTTTAACAATAAGTCTAGTCACTAGAAATTATAGTTGTTGACGGGCTAAATTGCAAGTAATCGGCACCCTCTGACTTGTGAGAGATGCACAAGTGAAACATAAGTGTAACCTTATTGAAACCATCTTATTATTTATAAGTGGTATACTTTATCCTGTTAGGTTAGAGAACATGCTAACTTTTAAACAGGATATATACTTTTGATCGATTCGATCAATCACTTAATGGAGGGAATAACCTTTGAAAAAGAATATCATCATAGCCACATTAACAGGCACCTTATTATTAAGCGCACTTGCTCTTTCACCCGATGTACTAGCGAATGAGTATGATAATGCTATTCAGGAAAACTTAAATAAAATAGAAGAAAATGAAAACAAGGTACATAATCTGGAAGGCACCATTCAATCGATACAAGCTGAATCTCAAAATACTGAAGAAGAACTTACGGCCATCACTTCTGCGATTACGGCGAATGAAGACCGCATCGCAGAAGTTGTCGAGCGTCTGGAAAAAGCTCACAAAGAAATGAAAGACTTGCAGGAAGAAATTATCGAGCTGGAAGTGATTATTGAAAAACGCACTGAACAACTTGAGAAACAGGCAAGAAAAATTCAAGTGGATGGTCAAACAGCTAATTACATTGACTTTATTATCGATGCAGAGTCATTAAGTGATATTTTAGGTCGCATCGACGTCGTTTCTAATCTTGTTGGCTCCAACCGTAAACTGGTTGAAGCTCAGGTGAGGGACCAGGAAGCTATCATTGAAAAAGGAAAGCAGACAGAACAAACGATCGTACAACAAAATGCACTGGCTGCAGAACTTGAAGGTATTTCAGAAGAACTGGAACAGCAGTCTTTGGAAAAAGAAGTGTTGGTCGCTCAACTTGCTTCAGAGAGAGCGACAGCTGAAGGGGAACGCCAGCGTTTCTTAGCTGAGAAAGCAGAAGCAGAAAAGGCTGTTGTCGAATTAGTTGACGCCAGAGAAGAAGCCTCGCAAGCAGCTCGTGAAGCACAAGAGAGAAATCGTGCTGAAGCAGCGCGTGCTGAGGAAGAAAGAACAGATTCAGCAGCAGAAGCAGAAGTATCTGTTTCGTCATCTGAAACAGTCGCTGCTGCTTCAAACAGCAGTGATCAAGAGACGGTATCGGCCAATGCATCCGAACAATCTTCACAAGAAACAACTAAACCTACAGCTGCACCAGCGCCAACGCCAGCTGCAGCTCCGACAAGTACGGGTGTGACATGGGGACAAATCAGCACTTATGCGACTAGCGTTTTAGGCACACCTTATCTTTATGGTGGATCAACCACATCCGCGTTTGACTGTTCCGGTTTTACAAGCTATGTCTTCGGACAGGCCGGGGTTAGTCTTCCACGTTCTGCGGCTGGACAATATGCCTCTTCACAAAAAGTGTCAAATCCGCGTGCAGGAGATTTAGTGTTCTTCTCTGAAAATGGATCACGTGTGAGTCACGTGGGGATCTATGTGGGTAACGGACAATTTGTCGGTGCCCAAACAAGTACCGGTGTTGCTTATACAAGCGTCAACACCAATTACTGGGGACCACGTTTAGTCGGATACGGAAGATATTAAGAAAACTAACGAATAATTTGAGAAAGACCATTCTTTCCCTGAGATGATTGATCTTGGGGCAGAATGGTCTTTTGTATGTTTACTGGAAAGAAAATCAGCGTGTGACGAGTGCCGCCCTTATTGGCCTAAGCCATAGGGGATCAAGGAACGAGCAATACCAATGGCTGGCTCATTAGCAGCGCTCAAGCACGGCAGTCATTTGAGCAATGCTAGCTGCAAATGAAAGCGACTCAACTATCATTTTCCAGACAAAAAAGCTGTGAGTGTATCCCTGAAAAGGAGTATGCTCACAGCTTTTTTGATGATTCCATGATTTTTCTTATACTCTTTCAGCAGTCAAAGCTAAATAGTCATCGATGTCAGTCAATATTTCGTCGATCGCTGACTGCCAGAAAGCTGATTGAGTCAAATCAACCGCAAGATGTTTCTCGGCGAGTACTTCGGTAGTCATGCTGGCCGTGTCCCTAAGCAGGTTCCGGTAATCCGTTTCGAACGATTTGCCTTCTTGTTTCGCTTTAGAGTAGATACCTAAACTAAAGAGGAAGCCGAATGTATACGGGAAATTGTAGAAGGAAAGGCCCGTAATATGAAAATGCAATTTACTCGCCCAGAAGGTTGGGTGATAGGTATCAAGAGAATCTAAAAAGGCTTCTTTTTGGGCCTCTTCCATGATGGCGCTCAATTGCTCTTCATCAACTAACCCGTTTTGACGCGCTTCGTAAAAACGTTTTTCGAAGAGGAAACGACTGTGAATATTCATAAACATCACGGCTGCTCGCGAAATTTTACTGTCGAGTAAAGCAATCTTTTCTTCATCGGATGCGGCAGCTTCGACGGTCGCATCTGAAATGAGCATTTCCGCAAAAGTCGAGGCTGTTTCCGCAACGTTCATTGCATAACTGCGGTTCAGCGCCGGTAAATCGCGCATCACATGACTATGGTAAGCATGTCCTAATTCGTGAGCCAGGGTAGAGACGTTGTTGGCACTCCCGGAGAACGTCATGAAAACACGGGATTGCCTACTTTCCGGCAGATTGGAACAGTAAGCACCCGGTCGTTTGCCTTCTTTATCCTCAGCTTCGACCCAGCCTTCGTCAAATGCACGTTGGGCCATCGTCTGCATTTCCTGACTGAAACTACCGAAGTGAGTGGTTATAAAGGCCTGCGCTTCGTCAAACGAATAGGTTTTCGGTTCATAATCACCGATAGAAACCGGTGCTGTGACATCTGCCCAATTCAATTTTTCTTTGCCCATCAAAGCCGCTTTACGATTCAGGAAATCGACAACTTTGGGTTTGTTTTCAGTGATCGTATCCCACATGGTATTCAACGTTTTTTCCTGCATGCGGTTATATTCAAGCGGTGGAGTCAAGAAGTCCTTTTCATCTCTTAAGTCATACGTTTGAAGTCTGAAACCAGCCAGATGGTTAAGTGTATCAGCAAACAGCGGTGCTTTTTCATTCCAGGCATTTTCCCAGTCACCCAGCAGACGCTGCCTGACCGCCGCATCCTCAGATCCCATCATTTTATTGGCTGCCTGGCCCGCTGAAAGATAAGTGATTTTACCGTCCTCTGCAAAAGGAACGTTCACACTATTGACGATGGTCTGATAGATGTTACCAAAGCCGTTCAAGCCATCGAGTGATAATTTTTGAATGATTTTTTCTTCTTTTTCCGATAACAGTTTCTGACCTTTTTCTCTTTTTTCCTTTAAAGGAAAGGCACTTGTTTTGAAAGGTTCGGTGGAAACGAGGGTGTCCCATTCTTCTTCCGGAATGTCCTTCAGTTTTTTCATAAAGAGTGTCTCAACGGCGCTCATTTGACTGCCTACCGTGCTGAGTTGATTCACGATTTTGGCAGCTTGTGAGTCTTTAGTGTCTGCTGAAAACAAGCCACGTGCAAAAGTGCCCGCTTCGGACAAGCCGTTGCCGATCATTTCTCTATTTTCTAAAAATGAAGCAAGGTCTTTGAATCCTGGATGATCCTCTTTGGGATCCCATTCCTTTATTTGAGTCAACGTTTCGTCGATCAAAGCATCCAGTTCTTTAATACGAGCTTGTAAAGTTTCTGAATGACTGCCCCCTTCAAAAACGCTGTCCATATTCCAATTTAGTGATGATGCCATTGTTTTATCTCTCCCCTTAAAAATAGACTGATCCTATTGTATCGTTTTTCCCTTTTCATATCCATAGACATCAGTTAGAATAGATATATTGACTGAATGAGGTGTAAGCAAATGAATAGAAAAGTAAGACCAGCAGATAATATTTATTTACTACTAGCTTTTGGAATGATGGCACTCCTTTTTTACAGCACGTCCATGGGTTATGAAGATCAAAATGTTCAGCCTTTACTCCACCAATGGCTTGACGGTGAACCGTTGAACGGACTCCTGGGAAGAGTCGAATTCATGTATGCCGGTAGCGAGATCAGCATTGCCGCCAACGGGTACATAGGTTTTGTGGAATTTTTCATTAGAAAAGGGGCACATTTCGTTTCATACTTTTTACTGGGTCTATTCTGGTTCTTAGGCTTGAGAAATCGGGTGAGCCAGCCCTGGGTGACCGTACTGATCGCCGTGTTGTTGACAGTGGGTTATGCCTCGTTCGATGAACTGAGACAAGCCTTTCATCCTAACCGGACAGCCCTCATGGAAGATGTGATGCTGGATACCGCTGGAGCTGTAGTCGGGATCGCCACCGCTCTCTTCACCAGAGCAAAAGGCAGACAAAGGAAAAAATTAAGGTTCAAATCTTGATTTAAGAATTAGAAGAAAAAGATGTATTGACCGGAGCAGCTTGTAAGCGAGACCATTTTCTTCTATAGTATTGATATGAACGAGATTTTTGGTATAATTTTTGGTATAATAAGAAAGGAAATACGTAAATCAAATTCAGGAAAGAGGAATTATGATGGCAGGACATTCAAAGTGGAACAATATAAAACAGCGTAAAGGCGCTCAAGATGCCAAACGTAGTGGTGTATTCCAGAAATTATCTAAAGAAATTTATAAAGCAGCGAAAGATGGCGGAGCAGATGTGGAAATGAACGCATCATTGCGTTTGGCTGTTGATAAAGCAAAAGCAAGCAACATGCCGAATGACAATATCGATCGGGCGATAAAACGCGCAACGGAAGCGGGCCAGGGAGCCGATTACGATGAAGTGGTCTATGAAGGCTACGGACCAAACGGTATTGCTATACTCGTCCACACGCTGACAGATAACCTGAACCGGACCAACACTAACATGCACATTGCCTTTGATCGCAATAGCGGTTCTTTAGGTGGAAAAGGAACAGTCAGTTATATGTTTGACCGTAAAGGTTACATCGCAATCGACCGCGAAGGGCTGGATGTCGATGAAGACACGATGCTGATGCATGTGCTGGAAGCCGGTGGGGAAGAACTGGAAACGTCAGACGAAGTATTTGAGATATACACCGAAGCAACTGACTTTACAGCAGTGAGAGATGCATTAAAAGAAGCTGGATTTGATTTGGATCAGGCAGAATTGATGATGGTTCCCCAAACCATGTTGCCCATCCCTGAAGACAAAGCCGACATATTTGAACAACTGATCGATGCGTTGGAAGACGACGACGATGTCAGTGAAGTTTATCATAACGCTGAACTTTAAAAAAATGCGTGCAGTGCAAAATCAATAAATTGAATATATAAGAAAGCGACCTCCGGCAAGTAGATAGAAAATATCTATTTGCCGGAGGTTTTTTCGTGAGCAAAAAAATAGATGAACAATATAGTAAGTAGTGAAAAAAATTAACTTAGAAAGGGAGGATGTGATGGATACAGAATCATTTGCGGCACATTTACTCACCATGGCGGATTCTTACCGGACAAGTGATATTCATATATTGCCCGAGCAGAAACATTATGATGTTTATTTCCGCCTCAACGGTCAGATGGAGAAACAATACTATCTGGACCGCGAAGAAGGGACACGGCTCATCTCGTATTTCAAATTTTTGTCGAACATGGACGTGGGCGAAAGGCGGCGACCTCAAAGCGGATCGACGACGTTTGCCTTGAGTGAGAAAGCGATCGACTGCCGCTTCTCGACCATCAGCAATTACCAGTCGCAGGAATCGCTGGTGATCCGGTTGCTCAAGCAAAAAGATGAAGAAGCTTTCATCCCGGGGACTTTTTTTGCGCACGAGTGGGAGAAGCTGGAAAAGCTCGTTCAGGCGAAATCGGGCTTGCTGCTGTTTTCCGGACCGGTCGATTCCGGGAAAACGACTACGATGTATCACTTGATCAAGAACCGCATGCTGGGAGAAAAACAGCAGGTCATCACCGTCGAGGATCCGGTAGAAATAGAAGAAAGCAGTTTTCTGCAAACGCAGGTCAATGAAACAGCCGGCGTGACGTATGAACATCTGCTCAAATCTAGTTTGCGGCATCATCCGGATGTCATCATTGTCGGTGAGATCCGAGATGAAGAAACGGCCAAAATGGTGATGAGAGGAGCGCTGACGGGACATTTGATCGTGGCTTCCATCCATGCGAAAAATGCTAAAGGCGTCTTGTCGCGCATGATGGAACTCGGAGTGGGGCTGCCGTTGTTGAAACAGACACTGATCGGCGTGGCGTTTCAAACGTTATTGCCCCTGTACTGTCCGCTCTGTGATGCGAATTGCCAGACGTACTGTACACATTATAACAGGGGTGAAAAACGAGTCGCTTTATTTGAAGTCATGGCCGCTGAAGAACTCAGTTCGATGGTCGAAAAGGAAACTCACGCAGACGCAACAGTCGAGCCGATCACCAGAGAATTTAATCACTTATTGAAAAAGGTGCTTGTCAATGGCTATATTACCGAAAAAACATACCACCGCTATTTCATTCCTAACACATAAGCCAACCGTTCGCCAAGGCCACTTTTTAAAGAGATGTGGTCGGCTGCTCCTTGATGGTTTTTCTCTTCAGGAAGCGCTGCTTTTCCTGGAAACGATCGTGGATGCGAAATCCAAGCAGATGGTCCAGATCATTCATAGAGAAGTGGGTCAAGGCGCCTTGTTTTCGGAAGCATTGAAGAAAGCCGGATTTCCTGATGAGGTATGTGCCCAGCTTTACTTTTCACTTTACCACGGGCATTTAGCTGAAACGGCAATGAATGCAGGGAGTCGATTGTTAAAACAGGCAGAAAGGAAGAGGAAAATAACGGCTCTCCTGCACTATCCGGTTATCCTGCTCTTTTTTGTCACGCTCATGCTTTTAGCGATGCGGTTCATATTGATCCCGCATATCAGTGAGTTGACGGCTGTGCAGGCGAACCCGCTCGATCTCGGCACCCGTTTTATTGTCGCAGGTGTCTATCATGCGCCGACGATCCTGATCGTTAGCGGACTGATATTTGCATCAGGCATAAAGCTCCTTGTTTACAAAGGAAACACGATGACACCTCTCGCGAGATTAATGTGGATCAGCCGCTGGTCGAAGTCGTCCTTGTTCCAATTGTATTGGAGTCAGTTCTTTGCAAACGAATGGGGGTTTTTACTAAAAGGAAACAGCAGCTTATTTGAAGTGGTGACGATCATGAAGCAAAATTCGTTATCACCTTTGATTACAGAAGTGGGTGAATATATCGAAAAAGAAATGAAACAAGGGAAAGCCTTTCACGTCAGTCTCCAGGAACTGAATTTCCTTAGGCAGGAAGTTACGCTGGTGGTCAAGCAAGGCGAACAGTCAGGACATTTAGGACAGGAGCTGGAGATGTATGCCAAAAGCTGTGAAGAGGAATTCGATAAAACAATAGAGCAGCTGATGAATTGGATCCAACCCATGATCTTCATTTTCGTGGCCATCATCATTGTAGCGATTTATGCGGCCTTGTTGCTGCCGACCTTTAGTGCACTGCAAAATTTTTAAGAAAAGAGGAAAAAACATGAAACTGTTAAACAACTGGATGAAAAGAGAAGACGGGTTCACTTTAATCGAAATGTCATTGGTATTGTTCATCATCTCGGCCCTGCTGCTGCTTTTCGTGCCCAATATAGCCAGTAGACAAGATAGCGCAAATGCAACCAGTAATGAAGCGATGGTTACCGTGCTGCAGTCCCAAGTTGACATGTACACGATGAATGAAGAGGGGGGTGCGCCTGTTTCGTTTGGTGAAATGGAAACGAAGGGATACTTGACAGCAAAACAGTCTAAAAAAGCAACCGAGGACTTTACCTTAGAGGCGGGTATAGTAACGCCGAAAATAGCTGCTCCTGATTAGAGTGCAAAAAGATGATTTCTTACAAACGTCTAAAACAAGACAAAGGGTTTACATTGATCGAAGTCCTGCTGGTCCTGTCCGTTGTATCCCTGCTTGCGACCTTCCCGGTTCTGCATTTTACCCAGCTGAAAAAAGAAACAGAAATGCAGCTGTTTTTTGAATCATTGCGGTCCAGCATCACTTTGATCCAGAGTGAAGCCATTGTGAATCACCACTGGACGATGATGGAGGTCCGCCCGACCAACCGTCTGATCCGCTTCAGAGTGACGGGACTAGACAATACGGAGCATCCTGCCAATCACAGCCTGTATTTACCGGAATCTATCTCGCTGGTGGGGACGACGAAAGACTATTCGTTTTCAAGCGGATCAGGAAACCTGGGAAACATCAACGTGATATATTTCAATACGATCCACGGAAGAGTGAGCGTGAGTTTTCAGATGGGGAGTGGCCGATTTGTCATTGAATAAAAAGAAGGAACACGGTTTTGTGATGGTAGAAAGTTTAGTGAGCCTCAGCATCCTTGCGCTTTTCATGGGCGTCGTGTTTCCGTTTAGCCTTGAGCTGCTGACCATAAGAGCACAGGCCAAAGTGGAGATCGAATTGAGTCGGTTTTTATATGAAAGTGCCCTGTTTTATGACATGACTGATCCAAAAAACGCGCATTTCTCGTCCGGTAAGGCAACAGCTGCCAGCGTTGAAACCAATAAAAGCATCCGCCTATACGTTGAGGATACAGAGGTCAGAAGCATCGAGTTTTTGTCAGCAGAATGGTGAATGAGATCGAGAAACAGGAGCAGGGGTTCTCGTTATTAGAAGTGATCATTACTTTGAGCATAATAAGCAGCTGTGTCCTGCTGTTCTCGTTGGCCATATCTCAAATAGGGTCCACGCGGGCAGCGGTCAAGGATGATCGTCAGATTGAATGGCA
>NZ_JAWOBT010000049.1:0-38645 GCF_046484155.1 Alkalibacterium sp. | reverse complement strand
GTTTCTATGTTGAGCTTGCCGAACTTCACGCTAGTTGGCATCACTCGCCGGATTTTTCTCCTGAGCTTGCCGAACTTCACGCTACTTGGCATCACTCACCGGATTTTTCTCCTGAGCTTGCCGAACTTCGCGCTACTTGGCATCACTCGCCGGATTTTCCTCCTGAGCTTGCCGAACTTCGCGCTACTTGGCATCACTCGCCGGGTTTTCCTCCCGAGTTTGCCGAACTTCGCGCTACTTGGCATCACTCACCAGGTTTTTCTCCTGAGCTTGCCGAACTAACGTCAACTTCCGACGTTTTCCCTCTCAAAATGAAAAAATCATTTAAACGTGTCGTCATTTTGTAGTAAATCATGGACGTGTGCCACATCTTTATCGCCACGTCCCGAGATCGTAATGATCACTGACTCATCGGAAGAAAATTCGTGAGACATTTTCTTGACCAAAGCTACCGCATGGGCGCTTTCCAAGGCCGGAATGATTCCTTCTGTGGAAGACAGCTCTTTAAAGGCATCCATCACTTCTTTTTTGGATACCGTATGGTACTCGGCTCGCCCGCTTTCTTTTAAAAAGCTGTGCTCCGGTCCGATTCCCGGGTAATCGAGTCCAGCCGCAATCGAATAGGTCGGCGCCGGATTACCGTGTTCATCTTGTAAAACAAGCGTCTTGAATCCGTGTAGGACCGTGGCTGTTCCTTTACTCATCGTCGCGGCTTCCTCGGGTTCTGCCCCGATCAACCGTACGCCTTCTTCTTCGATATAATGAGCAAACGAGCCGATGGCGTTGCTTCCACCACCCGTTACCGCAAATACGGCGGCTGGCAATTTGCCTTCCTTTTCTAAAATCTGACGTTTCGATTCCTCACTAATGATCGACTGGAAATACTTGACGATCGATGGGTACGGGTGCGGACCGACCGCCGAACCCAGCAAGTAGAACGTATCCTCGAAATTTTCTACCAGATCACCCAGGGCAACGTCCACGGCATCTTTCAATCTGCCCTGACCCTGCGAAACAGGAACCACTTTGGCACCCAGCAGCTCCATTCGAAAAACATTCAGCGCCTGCCGTTCCGTATCCAGTTTCCCCATATAGATCGTGCAGTCCATGCCGAACATTGCACATGCAGTGGCCGTCGCGACACCATGCTGTCCGGCTCCCGTTTCAGCTATGATGCGGTGAGTGCCCATACGCTTGGCCAGTAAAATTTGACCGATCACATTATTGATTTTATGTGCACCGGTATGATTCAAGTCTTCCCGTTTCAGATAAATTTTTGGTCCCCCATAAATTTTCGTTAAGCGTTCCGCAAACGTTAAGGGATTTTCTCTTCCGACATATTCTTTCAGAACTTCTCTGTACTCTTGTATAAATACCGGATCCTCTTTGCTCTCTTCAAACGCTTCTTCTATTTTATCTAAAGCACTCTGCAAATCTGCCGGAACAAAGCTTCCTCCGAAATCTCCGAAAAAGCCTTTTGTAGTTGTCATCATGTTTTCCACTCCCCTTATTCCATATTTCGCTATTCGCCACGCCTATTACTGCTTCACTGTTCTCCTTTTTCAAACAGGACGAATAAATCTTTCAAGGTCATCTTGGCTTTTTCTTCCTTATTCAGATCCAGTTTGATCTTTCCATTCTCCATCAGAATTAACCGGTTCCCGTAGGTTAAAGCATCCTCCATGCGATGAGTGATCATCATGCAGGTCAGTTGTTTTTCTTCTATCATCTGATTCGTTAACGTCATCAACCGTTCAGACGTTTTCGGATCCAATGCGGCTGTGTGTTCATCTAAAAGCAGCAAATCAGGTTCCGTCAGCGTCGTCATCAGTAAGCTCAGCGATTGCCTCTGCCCCCCGGATAGATGGCCCGTCGGCGTATCGAGGTGGTTCTCCAGCCCGTTACCGACCGAACGACATAACTTTTCGAAGTATGCCTTGTTCTCTTTCAGTTTTCTCGGGATAAGGTAACGCTTTTTGCCCCGTTTCAAAGCCAGCAACAGATTCTCCGCGACAGTCATCCGAGGCGCCGTGCCCATTTTCGGATCCTGAAACACACGCCCAATGAATCCGGCTCTTTTTTCTTCCTGCCAGTTCGTCATGTTTTTCCCGTTTAGTTCTATCTGCCCGCTGGTTACTGAAGCAGAGCCGGTGATGCTATTGAACAACGTCGATTTCCCTGCCCCATTACCTCCAAGTACCGTGATGAAGTCTCCTTTATGAATCGTTAAATCCACATGATCCAAGATGGTGTTATTGGTGTCCGATTCATTTTGAATGATCTTCGTTACCTGTTTTAACTGGAGTAAGCCTTTCATATGCGTTCCTCTTTTCCACTGAACATATCTAATTTCAGACCCTTTCGGAGCTGCGGTGTCATCAAGAACACGGCCAGGATCGTCGAACTGAAGATTCGGATATACGTCGTATCAAAGCCTAGTCGGATCACGCCTAAAATCAGCAGTTGATACAAGATACTTCCGATAACGATCGTCAGCAACCGCTCTCCCAAAGTTACTTCCTTGAACATGACTTCCGCAATAATGAGTGAGGCCAGACCGATAACGATCACGCCTATGCCGCCATTGACGTCCGCATAGCCGTTACTTTGTGCAACCAACGCTCCGGATAAGGCAATGATGCCATTGGAAAGAATCAGTCCAAGCATTTTCATGTTGTCTGTTTGAATACCGAGTGAGCGTGCCATCGATTCATTGTCGCCAGTCGCAATATACGCCTGCCCTGAACTCGTGTAAAAGAAGAACAGCAAACTGCTTATCACGAGGATCAAGACGCCTACACCGACAAAAACCACGTCGAAATAATTAGGTAAAGCATTGAACGCATCGTAAATTCTCGGCTGATTCAGCAGACTCAGATTTGGCCGCTGCATCACATATAACATGACCGAATGAAGACCCGACATCACCAAAATCCCAGACAGGATAACAGGCACCTTTCCTTTTGTATAAAGTAAACCCGTGACGAGTCCGGCGCCCATTCCCGCCAGAATAGCGAGTCCGGTTGCCATTACCGGATGCATGCCCGAGACGATGGCGGTGACGGCCACGGCCGAGCCAAGCGGAAACGACCCTTCCACAGTCAGATCCGGAAAGTTTAAAATGCGGTATGTGGTAAAGATACCGATACCTAAAATGGCCCATAAAAAGCCTTGTGCGATTGCGGATATAAGCATGTCCTGATTTCCTTTCTTAGTCGTTTGTTTCTATCATAATGGCTTCGTCTAATACCGTTTGCGGGATCTCTATTCCTAATAAATCTGCCTGCTGCTGATTGACCAGCTTATCTCCTTCGCTTAAAACATAAACGGGAAACTCACTGGGATCTTGACCCTGCAACACTTCTGCCGCCATTCGACCGGTTTCAAACCCCGTATCGGTTTGGTTGATACCCACGGTTGCCAGTCCACCCTGGGCAATCATGGAATCCACTGTTGGAATAAGCGGTATATCATAGCGGTTCGCTTCACTCACGACGGTATCAAAGGCACTGGCAATCGTATTATCCGTCGGCAAGTAAATCACATCCACTTCCTGAGCCATCGTTGCGACGGTCTGCTGGATTTCATTGGTGCTCGATACGGTGTAAACAACTGCGTTCAATCCCAATCCTTCTATCGCTTTCTCTGCTCTTTCGGCTTCTGCCAGAGCATTGTCTTCTCCCGAACTATAAAGCACGCCTATTTCCATCGCTTCAGGTAATAGTTCAAGCATCATGCCCAGTTGTGCTTCGACAGGGGCCTGATCCTTGACGCCCGTAATGTTCTTACCCGGTGCCTCTTCGGAGGCGACAAGCCCGGCTCCCACAGGATCGCTGACCGCTCCCATAATGATGGGAATGTCAGCTGTTGCATTGGCAAATGCTTGACTGGCCGGCGTGCCGATTCCTATCAGGAGATCTGCGCCATCTTCGACCAGTGACTGAGCCATCGTGTTCATCAGGTTCTGATCACCCTGGCCGTTCTGGAAAACAATTTCAGTATTGTCGCCATCGACAAACCCATTTTCTGCTAATCCTTCTATAGCACCTGCAGTGATGGCATCCAATGCCGGATGACTCGCCGTTTGTAAAATACCTACAACAAAATCCTCCTGTTCTTCTGTCCCAGCTGACGTTCCAGTCGCTTCTCCCTGTGATTCATCATTCCCTGAATTAACTATGGAAAAAGTGAACACCCCGACCAATAATAGTACAATAACGCTTAATGTTAAAAACAATCCTTTTCTTTTCATCTGAAAACATTCCTCTCTGATTTTGTTTTATTTTTTTATTTTCTACTCTTGAAGCATTTCCAGTCGGATTCCATATGCATCCACTCCTTTTATGTAAAATTGACCGTCTAATTCGTCCCTTACTTTGCGCTTCCAAAGCACTGGATCTTAAAAAAAGGTAAAACAAAAAGGCAATCCCCACGAGTATAAAAACTCTAGTCGTGGAAATTGCCTTTAAAAATAGCAAAAAGCCACACAGATGGTGTTGTCATCTATGTGGCGTAAGATCAAATAAAGCATCAAAAACAAGCCGGCATAGATACAAAATTTAGATTGAACTAAACGTTGTATCCATGAAAGAAAAAGATCCTAACATTTATACAACGATCTGCGCCAGCTGTGCCAAGCATTATTCAATTTTAATGAACTAACAGATTGTGTATACATGCGAACCTCTCCTTCGTTTATCTCTAATGTATTTCTCATAATACACGTTACAAAATCATTCGTCAACGATTATTTTCAAATTCAGGTGAATCTGTCATTATTTTTTTCAAGTAACGATCTAACAGTATATTATTTAAATAAAAGACGATGATGTAGTAAAAAATACTCAAGTCGGATGACTGAATATACATCAAGTAAGCAGCTAAGGCGATTATATCAATACTACTGCTGATAACAATGGCCCATTTCGCTCTATCATCTTTAATTTTATATTTTTTTAATAATTCGGTAACTTTCAAACCTCGGTGCATGGTGATCAAAACATGTGCATACTCTTCCTGGTAGGCTTTATAGATAGCCAAGAGTTTTAAGCTTATATATATAACACTTATAACTATAATTGTGTTTTCCAACATATATCATTCCTTTTCTGTCATTTCATAAGTGACTATGTAAAAATATATTTGACCGATACCCTTTATGTCTTTCTATCACTTAGCATGACGAGGGATGCAGCAATGACAAGAACTGTGATTATTTCGAGCGGTTATAGTCCGCTTATTTATATTTTATAATTCAGTTAGCCTATTTCCTTACTCATTTTTCGTCTTAAGCTGATGTTTGATAAATCTGGCAGCTATAAATTTGTTTAATGCCATGAAAATATACAGCACCAGCATATAGACCAGCGTAATCTCAGATAAAAACATAAAATATGACAGAGCAAATAGTATATCCAAACTACCGGAAAACAGAAGGATCCTATCGATCTTTTCTTTGTTCGGCATTTTTCCGCCCACATAGTCAGCTACTTTGGAACTGGTCAATAATGTCACCGACAAAGAACCGTACTCAGCTTTCGTGACATTGTACAGGCCAAAAATTCTGGCTATGACAATTAAACTCAGAAAACTTCCTATCACTATTTCCACTATAATCACTCCCTCCATATCATCGTTATATTAACCTTAGATAAAAGGTGGTGTCCTGTCAATAATTAACTTAACAACTCTCCGCAAATCCGTGTTAAACTAGGGAGTAACAGACTAAAAGAGGTGCAGAGAAATGAAACAGAAGAAAGTAGCCATTATAGGCGCTGGCGTCGTCGGGGCATCAGCCGCTTACTTGCTCAGTAAAGAAGCAGATATCGACCTGACCATTTATGATGAAGGTCTCGGACAGGGAACGTCTGCCGCTGCGGGGATCATCAGTCCCTGGCTATCTAAACGACGTAATAAGAAGTGGTACACCATGGTGAAAAAAGGCGCGGCTTTTTACCCTGAGTTTTTGTCTGAGGTGATGAATGGCGAGCCCATTCCCCATGATGTCTATAAACGAGTGGGCACATTACTGTTCAAACAAAAGGATGCCCAACTGGAAGAACTCCTGGCTATTGGTAAAAAAAGGCGCGAGCAGGCCCCGGAAATCGGCAAGCTGGCTATTTTACCGCCGAATAAAATCAAAGAAATGATTCCGATATACACAAAAAACAAATCAGCCCTTTATGCCTCCGGTGGCGCGAGAGTTGACGGCGAAAAATTAGTGGAAACCCTGCTCGAAAAAGCAATCGAAAACGGCGCAACACTCAAACGTGAACGCGTGAAAGTCGAGCGCCAAAACGCTGCTTATTCTATCGTTTCTGACGATAAGACCGAATCGGTGGATGCGGTTATTCTAGCAGTGGCTGCCTGGTTACCAGACTTACTCGAACCCCTGGGCTACGATGTAGATATTCGTCCTCAAAAAGGCCAGCTGGTTGAAGTGACGTTTGACGGATATGACACTAAGAACTGGCCGGTCGTGATGCCGGAAGGTGAGAAAGATATCACGCCGTTTGAAGATGGAAAAGTCATCATCGGTGCGACCCATGAAAACGATATGGGCTTTGATCTGACGATCGAAAGATCTGCTTTAACGTCCATGATAAAAGAAGCGGCAGAAAACTTTTCCCATTATTTCAGTACATCTTCCATCGTCTCCTATCGTTCAGGGACACGTGCCTATACCTCTGATTTCGCACCATTCATGGGTGAGGTGCCCGAATTATCGAACGTGTTTGCTGCTAGCGGTCTGGGTTCTACCGGTCTGACGGCCGGGCCAATCGTCGGCAAATGCCTGGCGCAACTCGTTTTAAATAAAGCAACACCGTTACCTCTTGAAGATTACCCTATCCATCACTACGTGACTAAAAACGAATAAATTGTCTGGCGTCACTCTATAAGCTATACTTTAAAAAACAGTAGAAAGAGGCGAGCGACATGTTAGCATCAAGCAACGTGGGTAAGCTGCTCGGCTGGACCGCGATGGCATTAGCACTCATTGGATTTTTCCTGTGGCAGATCCCGCTGGGCGTCATCGCGATCGTGTTAGGTCTCATTGGCCTGACTACGCCAGAAAAGGGATTGAACTGGACGGCCATTGCATTCGGAGCCATTGCCATGATCATCGGCATCATATAATCTTAATAGTCAAAAACAGAGCCTCCAGAGTTAGATTTAGAAATCTAACTCTGGAGGCTCTGTTTGCTTCAGTTATTCCTTCTGTTCGCCCCTATTTATCTCTTTGTCAGTCAAGAATAAACTGTAGATACCTAAACTGAGTGATAAGATGGCTAGTCCGAGTGAATAGCCCCCGATGACATCCGATGGGTAATGCACACCCAAATAAATACGACTGATTCCTATCAATGCAATCAGGGGAACGATCACCAAGGTCGCAGGCAAAATGATTTTCCAGTTCGAATAGGTCCGGATAATCAAGAATAATAACGCGCCATAGACGATAACAGCTCCCATCGCATGTCCGCTTGGAAAAGAATAGCCGCCTTGAGTGACCAGGTGCTCTACACTTGTCGGTCTTTCGCGTTGGAAAATGAATTTCACTATTTGATTCATCACGCCGGCCCCAAAGACGACCGTAATAACATACCAGAGCGCAATTTTTTTATGGTTTCTGTGGATCCCTGCAAACCAAGCGACCGCCACCGTTAAAGTCCCTATCACTATGGGATTACCTAGCCGAGTAATGAAAATGAAAAAGGCATTGAGTAATGTTTCGCGTTCTTCATGAATCTCTGCGCCAATCATTTCATCAAGGACACCAATAAATCCCCAATCATAAAAGCTCATCCAGACTAAAAACAGAAAAGGAAGTGTCATTATTGATCCCAGTAAGAAAAGGCGTTTAGGCGTTCCCAATTTCTTGATTATATAATTTTTGATTCGGTCCATCAATCTATTTCCCCTTTTCAATCAGTTAACATCATTCTCCATCTTTTCTAGATTTCATGCAACTATTATGTCTCATTTCCGCTCTTTCAGACTTTGACATGGACGAACAATTTAGGTAAAGTAGAACAGGGAAACAAATATGTTAGAGTAACACTTTTCTCCCAAAATATGTCATTAAAGACAGTAAAATAGAGGAGTATGAAATGAAAGTATTTGATTACGAAGACATTCAATTAATCCCAGCTAAATCGATCGTTAGAAGTCGTTCAGAGTGCGACACACAGGTTCAACTTGGCAAACACACTTTTGCGCTGCCTGTTGTACCGGCAAACATGCAGACAGTGATCAATGATGACCTAGCCATCTGGTTAGCCAAAAACAATTATTTCTATATCATGCATCGTTTTGAAGAAGACCGCAGAAAAGATTTTATTAAAAAAATGAAAAAAAATCAGTTGATTTCATCTATCAGTTTAGGCGTGAAAGACGAAGAATATGACTTTATAGAAGAATTGGATCGAGAAAATCTTGTTCCCGACTATATGACCATCGACGTGGCCCATGGTCATTCTGAATTAGTCATAGACATGATCAAACACGTCAAACAATTCTTACCGGACACCTTCTTGATTGCCGGAAATGTTGGCACCCCAGAAGCTGTGCGAGAACTGGAAAATGCCGGCGCGGACGCGACCAAAGTTGGCATCGGTCCCGGGAAAGTATGCACAACCAAACTTAAAACCGGCTTCGGTACAGGTGGATGGCAATTAGCTGCCCTCTCGTCCTGTTCAAAAGCAGCCAGAAAACCATTGATTGCCGACGGAGGCATCCGTACGCACGGTGATATCGCGAAATCCATTCGTTTTGGTGCGACGATAGTCATGATCGGCTCTCTCCTGGCAGGTCACGAACAATCGCCCGGAAAAACGATCGAAGTGGATGGAACGTTGTACAAAGAATACTTTGGCAGTGCCTCTGCTCATCAAAAAGGCGAGCGTAAAAATGTTGAAGGCAAGAAGATGTTAGCGGAGTATAAAGGTGACATTTCTGACACCTTGCTTGAAATGAAACAAGACTTACAATCCTCCATCTCCTATGCTGGGGGCAATGACATCGAATCATTGAGAAAAGTGGACTATGTGATTGTTAAAAACTCGATCATGAATGGCGAAAATTATAATTCAAGTGGGATCGATGTCCCTGACAGCTATGCTTCAAGCAATTTCACCGACTGACAAATAATTAAACCACTATCTCCCATCACGGCGAGATAGTGGTTTTTCATTTGAACAGTTCAATGATGATGATAACAATGAAATACAAAAAGACGAGAAACAACGCGATAAATAATGTCCATAAAGGCAAGTCAAAAACAAGGCTTAAAAGCAAGTATATGACAAATGTGAAAAGTGGGTACGTGACAATTGTTTTTGGATCGATATCCATATCGTTACCTTCTCACTTAAAGGATTGATTGGTTTCTTCAATGGCCTTAAGAATAGTCTCCACACTCTTTTCAACGGATTTGTTTTCAATCACTAAATCTGCTTCTTTTATCGGTTCGGATTCATTAATTGCTTGACTAAACTCAATACGTTCAGCAATCTTATCTTCCTTATCGCCTCTAATCTTCATCCTTTTTCTCATTTCTTCTTCGGAAACGTAGACAAAAACAACAAATGTTTCTTCAGGATAAACAGCTTTCAAAGCCTTTGCGCCGTTTTTATCCAAGGAAACATGAACGAGAGGGAATTTGATCAACGCTTCGCGCACCTCTGCTTTGGTCAAGCCATAAAGGTTTCCATTATAAATGGTTTGTTCGACGAAGTCATCAGGATCCAATTCCTCTTCTTTTTTAAAGTAATAATCTATCCCGTCCGTTTCTCCAGGTCGTGGTTTACGCGTCGTCGTGGTGACCAATTTGGGAAGGCCTCTTTCCGATAATTCATCACCCAACGTCGTTTTCCCACTACCGCTTGGACCCACGAGAACAATTAATCGTTTCCTGTTCATACGTACCCTTCTTTCTGCATTCCCTATTTTTTTAAGCTAAGCCTATATAATTCAAATTGAATAGGCCCTTACGCTTATTAGCCACCTAAAGTGATATCTGTTTCCTGGTACCAGGATAACGCTTCGTGTAAATGATTTTCGTTATAGTCTGGCCATAGATCATCAAAAACGAAAATATCGGAATAAATCGACTGAACAGGTAAAAAGCCGCTTAGTCTTCGGCGTCCGCCCCATCTTAAGATCAGATCCATGCGAGAAACATCTTTGGATGCCATCAACTCTGTAATATCTGTTGATGAGGCGTCGGCGTTCTCTTTCAATGCGTAATTCAGATCCCAATTCCATCCGTAGTTAACTAAAAAGTTCACTTTCATTTTTCCTTCGCCAAATTTTGTTCGTTTGTTTGCGTAAGGTAATAGTTCTTTAGGAAAAAGTTCCGAATCGGTGTTTCCTAACACGAGTAAATCAGCATCTTTTTTCTTTAATTCATTGACGGAATCGACACAGGCTTTTTGAAACGCTTTTGTTTGAAGTGACGGACGCTTAACGTTATCCATGGTAAACCCATAATAGGTCATTTCCTCAACACCAAGCTCCAGGCAGGCTTCGTAGAGTTTCATTCCAGGACCTATGCCATGATTGTATCCGTCATGTTTTTTTAACCCTTTAGTCAAGGCCCATCTTCGGTTGCCATCTGGAATAACGCCGATATGTTTGGGTAAACGTTTGTAGTTTTTCATATTTTAATAATCTCCTTCTAAAATAAACTCAAAAACCTCAAAATCTTGTTACTATTATCATACCGTTTTTTACCTCTGTTCATCAACTAAACAAGCGCATTAATTATTGAAATAGTTTGCACGACTCTAGTATATACAATTAAAATCAACTTATCCGACTATTTTTTGATCAGTTTACGGTTGTTGATCCTTATACCATTTTAACATTAAGACCTGACGCTCTTAAAAGCGTCAGGTCTTAATGATCATAATTCGTAAGGTTGACACTCTTCTAAAAATTCTTCTCGATTTTTTTCCGGCACCATCGAGCCACCCGTTGCCCAGGCAAGATGTGTCGCCTGACCCATCTTAGATGATAATCCTTTTTCATTGATGTATGCCTGACCGTTTTCAGACTGTATCAGACGATACGGTCCGATCAAACCGGCAACAGCTGCGGGTTCCAGGAAGATGCCTTCTTTTTCATGAAGCTTAGTCAGTAAGGCCTTAAAGACATCATCATCGATCGAGTAGCCACCACTGAAGAAGGTGCGCATCAACTTAGCAACAAGTCCTGACGTTCTCGGGACAGCTAAGCCATCTGCCACAGTCAGTCCCCCTAAGTCAAAATCAAACACGGATATTTCATCATATTTTTGACTTAGTAAGCCAATCATCATGCTCGGCATTTTCGTCGGTTCTGCAAAGAAACAATGGACATGGTCGCCAAAGGCTTGTTTCAATCCAAACGTGATCCCGCCTGGTGAGCCACCGATGCCGCAAGGTAAGTAGACGAACAGTGGATGTTCGGCGTCGACTTGAATTCCCGCTATTTCCAATTGCACTTTCATACGTAAACCGCCTGCTGTATATCCCAGGAACAATTCTTCCGAATGTTCATCATCCACGAAATAGCTTTTCGGATCAGCTTTTGACTCGGCACGACCGTTTTCAACGGCTTTGGAGAAATCCGTATCATGCTCGATCACCTCCACGCCTATGTTTCTCAGATGCTCTTTTTTCCATCGTTTGGCTTCAACTGACATGTGTACCGTCACTTGGAAACCTAACTTACGACCCATCGTACCAACACTGATCCCTAAGTTACCTGTCGTTCCGACAGTGATATCAAACTGTGAGAAGAAGGCCTTGAATTCGTCGCTGGCAAAAACGGCGTAATCTTCATTCATGTTGTTGATTAAGCCGTGTTCAAGTGCTAATTCTTCCGCATGCTTCAACACTTCATAAATGGCTCCTCTGGCTTTGATGGTCCCGGAAATAGGAAGTAAATCATCGCGTTTCAACCACAGTCGTCCGTCTAACTGTTCATTAAAAGCATCATCCAGATACTTTTTCATTTCAGTGATTTCCGATAGCGGTGATTCAATGATGCCTTTTATATCTTCCGTTTCAGGAAAAGCCACGCGGATAAAGGCTGCAAAGCGTTGCAAACGTGCTTCAGCATCTAAAATATCCGCCTTTGAAAACTTTGTCTGTGCTGTCGCTTCCTCAGTCGGTAACGTCATCGTGTTTATCCAGAATACTTCTTCTCCCTGTTTTATATTATTTAATAAGGGCATTTTTTTCATCAGTTTAGCTACATTTTTATCCGTCATTAAAGTCTTCCTTTCATTATCTCTTCAACCTATTGTCGTATCCAGCTTTATCATTATAGCATACTAAAACAAGTAGAAATATAAATGAAGGACGCTTCTAATCAGATGATAATCTTTCAATTATTTGAAGCATAAAATACGCTTCAGTTATTCTTTTGTGATATTTTCTTCACCATACGTATCTGTTAAAAAAGCAATGGACTGATGTATGAGTGCTTGTAAAACATCACTGTTTATATCGTCTAGTTTATTTACATACACACAGGCTTTTCCAGATTTATATTTCCCGAATTCCTTTAATAATTCTTCCCGTTTATCATCACCGGTTGCAAAATACAGACTGAACCGTGCCTTTCGCGGAGAAAAGCCGACTAACATGCTATCGCCTTCATGTCCGGAATCATATTTATAATGGTAAGCTCCATATCCAATAATGCTCGATCCCCACATTTTCGGTTCCATACCTGTTGTTTGAGAAAATATATCAAGCAGCTTGAACGCATCTTCTTGTTTCTTTGGATCCTCGATCGAATCAATAAATGCGACGACACTCGCATCAGTCGGCTGTGTTTTCAATTTATACAAATCAGATTCCTCCTCAGTGGACTTAATAACAGAAAGTTGTACTATCAGTTTACCACACAGTATTTCCTAACGGTGACAGGATACCTTTCATAGCGTTAAAATCTATTCGCATTTATTGTAAAAAATCGTTATACTAAGCGTATTGAAAGTTTCTTTTAGGAGGAATAAGATTGCAACAGTACCCCGTGTCTGCTATTTTAGATGTCTGCGTAGAAGCAGGCCGAGTCATGCTTGAAAATGGCGCGGAAACGTACCGCGTTGAAGATACGCTTTACCGTATCGCGAAAAGTTACCAGCTTAAAAATATAAACGTATTTGTCGTTCCTACTGCCTTGATTATCACTGTCCAGGGCGAAGACGGCCAAGACCACACAGAACTCTTACGGATGAACGATAGGATCACCAATTTAGAAAAAGTTTCCATGGTTAACGATCTCTCAAGGCAGCTCTCCAAAAAAGCGCTCCCTCCCAAAAGAGTCACGGAAAAACTAAATAATATAAAAAACACGCCCACTAACTTTACCCGCTTACAGCGAAACGGTGCAATGGCAGTCGCTTGTGGCGGGTTCACTCTATTATTCGGCGGTACCTATTTAGAGATCCTTCCCGCTTTTATTGCCGGAGGGTTAGGCCATTATCTTTTCGAGGTTGTCAATAACTGGACCAACGTCAGTTTCTTTGCTGAAATGGTTGCTTCATTTTTCATTGGGGTTTTAGCCGTCTTCTTTACTACCCTGGGATTTGGCCAAGATCTTAATGTCATTATCATCGGTAGTGTGATGTCGCTGGTGCCCGGTATGGCCATAACCAACAGTTTCAGAGATTTGATGGCTGGTCATTTACTAGCTGGTGTGGCTGTATTGGCCAAAGCCTTTTTAACCGCTGGAGCGATCGGCATAGGTGTAGCGATCGTCCTGGCATTCTTATAAAGAGAAAGGAGAAATAAAGTGGCCTTAAATTACTTAACCTATTTTCTCGCAGCCTTTGTTGCTTCGTTTGCCTTTGGTGTCATGTACAATGTGCCCACACGTACACTTTTCGCTTCGAGTATCTCCGGCGCCCTTGGATGGTTAGTCTACTACATCATTGCATTTCAATTTGATTTTGTTGTATTCATCGGTGCAGGTGCAGCGTCTTTCCTCGTAGCATTTTTCAGTCAATGGTTCGCTAGGCATTATAGAATGCCCGTTATTGTCTTCGCCGTTCCAGCCATTATTCCACTTGTTCCAGGTAGTTCAGCCTACAATATGATGCGCGCATTTATTGAAGGGAATTCAGAATTAGCATTAATGTACGGGACCGAAACTTTCTTAGTTTCCGGAGCAATTGCCCTGGGTCTTTCTATCAACAGTGGACTGTTTCAAATTTTCTCTAATCGTACATTTGCCAAACGCGATAAACGCTATCTACCATAAAAAGTCATTCAATTATAAACTTCACCGACCATTTTTCAACATACTGGACATAAAAAAGAGAGAAAGCTTTTACGCTTTCTCTCTTTTTTTATCTTATTATATTTTAGTTGATGTAATTCATAGGATTAACGGCTCTACCACTTTTGCGTACTTCGAAGTGTAAATGAACACCTGTTGAGCGTCCAGTAGTTCCCATGATACCAAGCTGTTGTCCTTGTGAGACACGTCGGCCAGTAGAAACACTTAAACCAGGTTGCATGTGTGCGTATAAAGTGGAATAACCATCACCGTGATCAACAATGACTCTATACCCATAAGAGCCTGAGTAAGAAGCTGCAGTGACCGTTCCAGCGCGAGAAGCTCTTATAGATCCACTACCTGCAATATCAACTCCAGAATGGAAAGATAAACTCTGACCAGTTACAGGGTGTGTACGGTAGCCAAATGGAGAGCTGATATAGCCACTTGCCGGACGTATCCAACCACTGCTTGTCGGAGCAACACTAGCTGATGTATTATTCGAAGGCGTTGCAGCCTGTTCTTTCTGTGCTTGGGCTGCTGCTGTTGCCGCTACTGCTGCTGCTTCTTGACGTGCTGCTTCTCTTTGTTCAGCTGCAGCTTCAGCTCTAGCTTCTGCTTCAGCTTTTGCAACACGGTCTGCTTCTATTCTAGCCAAACGTTCTTGCTCTTGACGATTTTCGGCTGCCGCACGTTGCTCGGCTGCTTTTTCTCTTTCAATACGACGCTGTTCGGCTGAATCTCTTTCGGCAGCTCTACTTGCTTCTTCTTTTTGAGCTTCTTCTTTTTGAGCTTCTTCTCGACGTTGTTCAGTAGCTATAGCAACTTGTTCTTTACGTTCCGCTTCAGCCTGACGCTGTCTTTCTTCTTCGGCTTCTTTAGCAATCGCTTCTTCTTCTTCAAGACGTTTTTCTTCCGCTAGGCGTTCTTCTTCAAGACGTTTCTCTTCAGCTATACGTTCCGCTTCAAGACGCTTCTCTTCTGCAATGCGTTCTTCTTCTAAACGTTTTTCTTCCGCTAGACGTTCTTTTTCTTCTTTAATCTCTGAAGATAAAGCCATCGTTTCTTGAGCTAACTCGAACTGTTCGCTGACAAACTGATCTTTTTCAGTGGAGTTCATTTCATAGCGTTCAGCAACATACATGATTTCATTGTCTAATTCAACTTGTTGAACTGTCAATTCTTCACGATTAGCTTCGATGCCAGTTACCAATGTTTCAACTTCAGCTTTTTCAGTTTGGACTTGTGCCTCAGCTTTGATGACTGCTTCCTGATCGCGTCGCTGATCTTCCATAACTTGTTGGTTAGCAGATACTAATGTACTAACGATGCCAACACGACTGATCAAATCTGAAATGTCTTCTGCCGAGATAATCATATGTATGATGTTCGTTGGATTCCATTTAGTTTGTGTTGCCCGTGCTTGAGTCATTAATTTGTCGTTACGCAGTTCAATTGCTTTTGTTAAATCTTCTATTTCTTCATTCAATTTTTCTATTTCTTCATTTGTCTCAACCAGACGTTGGTTTTGTTTATCCAAGTCTTCTGACAATTCTTGTATAGTGATTTGAAGTGACTGTATGTTTCCTTCTAGTTCTTGTCTTTCCTGCTCTAAACTATTCATTTCCGCTTCAGTTTTTTCAATAACTGAACCAAGTTCACTTGAGCGACCTTTATTGTTTTCTTTTTGTTCTATTAAGTCTTCTAGGGACTCCTCAGCCTGAACGACGCTACCCATCAATGGTGCAAATGTTGTTAACAGCATCGAGGATACAAGTCCAACGATTATTTTATTCTTCAAGTAATTTCCTCCATATAGTAGTAGTCATTTATCATTCAATAGTTGTTTTTTAAGGTGAGTTTTATATTTCCGATGTAAAACAATAGTACCACTCTTGCCTGAACTATAAAATCTATTAACGATTACAGTTATATTACACTTCATTTTAGACAAATTTTAGACATGATTTCTGTAAAACTGATAACAACTATATGTTAGAACAATCTTATAATACAAAGAGAGCGTACATGATACTTATAGAAAAGCCACTTCAAAATAGATTATCCTTATCCGTTTTTCCCCTTTTTTATTTACTCTCTTCATTACATGTAGTGATCTCAAGCTAACAAAGACCCCTAAAAAAGCAGCATTCGCTGTGATCATGCTCGCTAGTGTGGCTGCACTTGCCTTCTTGTATTTGATGGTAATGACTATCTTTTTTGGATTCAACTCATAAAAACACCTTAAGTATCAGTTGTCGTTGATACTTAAGGTGTTTTTTCAATTCAATATTATAGTGTTCATTGCCTCTAGTAACTGCGTATGCTATTTTTTCGTTTTTTTATTGAAAGAATTACGCACCCCTGTATTTCAAGGCTAAACCTTTGAGGAAATTTCTCGCGTATCTGTCTCCGCATTCCTGATAATTGCGGTGATCTTCTTTTCTAAGAACGGCACTTAACTCTCCTTTGGACAGATTTACGCCGACATCATCAAGGATATCCAGCATGTCCTCATTTGTAAGAGATAAAGCGACTTTCACTTTTTTTAGTAAAATATTATTGACGTCTTTATTGTGTTTCAAAGAGAAGGTCATTTTTACTGGCTCACCTGTTTTTGATTTCTGTCTTCCTCTTTTATAGACGATCAGTCCATTGAGAAAAGATTCCAGCATGTGGTCCGTGCAGTCTTCCTTGTACAAGTTTTCTGAGAATTCATCTTCCTCATCCTCATCCACCTGACTTTCTTTTTCATCCTGTTTTGAAAGGAGTTGCCTTACTTCCTGTATGGGAATCTCCATTTCACCCAATTTGAAAATCTCTACCATTTCTGAATCCTTTAACTCCAGAGCGTACCGCAGTCGCAGCAATCGGTCATTATTATTCATTTTTTCAGCACCTTCCTGATATGCATCTTACTCATTATAGTTCTTACTCTTTCATTATATCTTAAAACATACTAGATTTTCACTATTCCCTATACCAAACTTCATTAACCTTCTGAATGTCAAGATGAATCCATTCTTCTATCCATAATTGAAAATGAAAAATATTATAAAATATCTTCAAGATCAAAAAAGTGGCGAATATAAAGGACTCTTTCTCCTAATGATAACAGATTTTTTGAAGATATTTCATCGATTATGGTCATTTTCAAAATTTGTACTAGCAGATGACCAATTGATATTTATAGTAATCGATCTTCTTCTGCTACTTTACCCATCCATACTTTTTATCTGTATGGACTTCTTCAACTGCAGCAAAATCAGAAAACATGGTTCTTTCACACCAATGAAAGCGGACCAATTTAGAGTGATTCTCTTTTGTGTCTTTTCTGTCATATTTTTATGAAAATTATTCTGATTATCATTTTCAAACCGCACTGAAAGGTGTATGATATAGACATTGTGTAAAAGCTAACAAAAAGGATGGAATGTTAATGGATGCAGATTATCAAGGTCTCTTTTACAATATTGAAAAGAGTATAAAAAAGAAAAACCAATTATTTGAAGCTAGTGTGCTGCGTTATGCTGCACGGGCTATGCTTGCGACGTTATTTTTAACGTTGGGAACTGCTATTGCGGTCATTACCGCTCAGTATGCTGAAGGAGCTCTACCCGGATCAGGAAAATTTTTATATTCGTTTATGTTTAGTTGGTCTTTGGTCATGATTATTTATATGAATGCAGAACTAGGCACATCTAACATGATGTATACAACCGTTGCCGTCCACAGAAAATTATTAACCGTTAAAAATGCAATTATTCTCTTGTTCGCCTGTTTGTTGTTTAATTTGATTGGAGGAATTATCTCCAGCTATCTCATTTCTCTAACTACTGTTTTCCAAGACTTACCCGCTGATCACTTCTTATTCACTGCGATCGAAGGAAAGTTAGCCAAAACACCCCTTCAAATTTTCACCGAAGGAATTTTTGCAAATATCATTGTGAATACGGCCGTATTTAGTACTATACGAATGAAAGACGATGCCGCTAAGGTTATTGCTATGATCTTTATTATCTTTATTTTTGCTTTCTTAGGATTTGAGCATTTAATCGCTAATTTCTCTTCATTCCCCCTTGCTTATTTTGCAGCAAATGGGGCAATTGCTGGAATGACCGCCCCAGTTATTGGAACAAACTTTTTACTAGCTGGTTTAGGAAACTATGTGGGTGGTGGCCTCATTATAGGTCTTACCTATTCTTGGCTCAACAGTGGAGATCACTTGTATCAAGACTAATTCGAAATAGAATAGTCTTTGAATGAAAATCGCCTGAGTTAACGAACAGTTGAAACTAAAAACGATTGAGCATGATCATGCTCAATCGTTTTTTTGTTCTGGAAGCTGGATGACTGGGTTCTCTGTATGCACCTATCGACCACCTTTTTGTTTCAATTCGTTGGCAACCCGCTCTATCTGTTCATATTGAGTTGCTTTCGGGTGGGCAGCGCCAAGCATTGACCCTACTCATGGCAACGATCATCCTTCCCAATCTATTTTCACTCCATGAACATACCGCTACTTTGGATTCGAACACAACTGACTGATGCTTTGAGGAAAAACTAATGGGGTTATCTTATCATTACACTTTTTTGATCTTTGCTTGTTCGGTGAATCAAAAAAGACTATTCCCTTTGACTCCTCATCTTTCTTTGCTATTCTATAAACAAAACAGACATTTGATTTTTGCGGAAAGGAGGATGGTTTTATTATGGTATTCCTTCATCAGCTTTTAGTTCTCTTATTTGTTAGTATCGTAGTCTATACAATTGACGTGAATAAAAACTTTTTCCCTGTCCCAGTAGTTTTAGTGCTAGTGGGGATGGGGTTATCGTTTCTGCCTCTTTTCTCTCATTTTTCTGTCTCACGCGATATCTTGTATCAAATATTTATACCGGGACTTCTATTTGTATCTGCTTATCAGTTTTCCACACATGCTTTAAAGAAAAACGCCGGCTTGATTTTGATCTTAAGTACAGTAGGGATGATGGCAACAGTATTGCTCTTGGGAACAGGCATTTATTGGGTGACCTCTTTCTTTGAACCTTTTGCCTGGAATGTTTCTCTTCTACTTGCAGCTATTCTCGTTCCTACTGATCCTGTTTCTGTGATCACTATCTTAAAAAACAGTACAGGTGCCGAGGAAATTGCCGATATAGTTGAAGGAGAATCCATGGTAAATGACGGGACCAGCATCGTTATTTTCACCATTCTTCTTTCTATGGTTCAGTCTGGAGATGCTTTTTCCCCTCTTCATTTTTTGGAAAATTTCGCCTATGTATCACTTGGTGGTATAGGTATTGGTCTTATATTCGGTTGGATCCTCAGTC
This sequence comes from Alkalibacterium sp., assembly GCF_046484155.1. GTDB lineage: Bacteria > Bacillota > Bacilli > Lactobacillales > Carnobacteriaceae_A > Alkalibacterium. Next base: position 19,040 of record NZ_JAWOBT010000049.1, on the reverse strand, counting down.
AAGCTATCCATATTACTGCTCAGCATGAATACCAAGTCATGCTGAGCGTCCTGATTGCTTATGGCGGATTTGTACTGGCGGAACTATTTGATGCTTCAGGGGTATTGGCTACGGTTGTATCTGGAATACTCCTTTCTTTTGCCTTTTCGAAAAAAGATGAGAAAGAGGAAGAATTCCGCAGATATTTAGGAGGATTTTGGAATGTAGTCAATCCCACACTATCTTCGATCTTGTTTCTTTTTATTGGCATCCAATTTGTCCCGTATATTCAATTTCAGAATTGGACACTATGGCTACCGGCCTTTATCTTCTTTATTCTTTCTATCTTGGCACGCTTTCTTGTTTTAGGGAGTACGCTCCTGATCGTGCCCAAATGGAAGAAAAAATTCAGCCATTTTTTCTCGGTTCTTTTCCTTCTTTCTTGGTCCGGAATAAAAGGTTCTATGTCTGTCGTGCTTCTTCTTTGGACTGAGAGTACGACTGTCGGCCAAAACACTTTTTTAATTTCAGTAGCTTTTGTGACAACTTTTCTTTCTTTCGTTTTTCAAAGTATTGGCATTTATCCTCTGTCCCGTTTGCTGAAAAGAATGGATGATTCATAGTGATTACGGTCTTTATTGCTAAAATACGAACTATACTTATATCGTCTTTGCGATTCTTTTTGAATGCAACGAAATGGACACCACAAAAAGGAAAACCAGCATATAGTGCTGGTTTTCCTTTTTCTAGTGTCCAACGATTTTCCGTTTTCATTAGTCCGTCATATTCGCGAGCGCCTTAAACATCTCTACTCCACGCAGAATGTTTTCATCACGATAATCATAGGCACTCGTGTGTATTTGAGGGTACTCTTCTCCATTTCCGATATAGAAAAATGCACCTTTTGTGTGCTTTGTATAGTGTCCAAAATCTTCAGACCCCCGGTAGGCTTTTTCTAATTCGGTGTACTCATATCCTAACGATTCAGCTGCTTGGCGTACCTTTCCCACATTTTCTTTATGATTGAACGTTTCAGGAAATTCATCTTGATAAGCAAATGTTACCTGTAATTGTTCTTGTGAGGATAACTCTTTTGCGAAAGTTTCGACGTTCGCTTGTAACCGGTCTAAATCCTTTTCTGCATACGCACGGATAGTTAATTTCAAATCCCCTGCTCCTGGAGAAATACCAAAAGCTTCGGACCCCACAGCGATTTGAATGACCGTAGCCAGAACCTCCCCAGTATACTCTTTTAACTCCATAAATCCTGAAAGAGCTTGAACCACTCTTGCAATCGCTAAAGCAGGATTTTGTCCATCTTCCGGTTGGCTTGCATGGGCTGGCGTACCTTCAAAATGAATCGACATTCCTTTAGAAGCAAAATGAGTCGTTCCTTCCCGGGCAGCTATCGCCTGGTAAGGAAGACCGCTAAAGTTATGGTATCCGTAGATTTCATCGATCTGTTCATCTTCGATCAAACCCACACATTGAATCGCCCCATCACCTGTTTCTTCAGCTGGTTGAAACAAAAAGAAAATGTTATTCGCTGCTCCTTCTTGATCAACTTCCAAAGCGAACCCGATCATCGTTGCCGCATGCCCATCGTGTCCGCATTTGTGTGCTTTTCCAGGGGTCTTAGAAGCCCAAGGTAATTCAATTGCTTCCTCAATCGGAAGGGCATCGAAGTCTGTACGAAAAGCCATATTCGGCCGGTCATTTCCAGCTCGATAGACCGCATAAAACCAGTTTCCTTTATCTACAATTCCTAGATCCGTTTGTTCTTGTAAAAAACCCATTAACCGTTGCTTGGTCCACGTTTCTTCATTGGAAAGTTCGGGATGCTGATGTAATTCATGCCGTAAAGCTACTGCTTTTTTATAATTTTCTTGTTTCATCTGTCTGCCCTTCTTTCATTTTACTCGTTGAGTCCAAAATTCCAGATATGTATGAGATCAAAAAAACTATTTGACGAAAATGGAATCTGTTAAGACGTGCTCCTGTTTCAATCAAAAAACAAAGCGTATTTGCGCATTATACTACCGCTAAAAAGATAAAATAGCAATTCATATTCTTTATAGACATCGGTCCTCACTCTCTCACTGTTTTCAAAAGATGGGAAGTCTTTCAGGATTTGTGGGTTTCTTCAAAAGAATATATTTCATTTTATAATATCGGTCATTATCAAAAAAATTAAAGAAGATGCCCCCAACATAGCTTATCGGGGTCATCTTCTTTGGACTGTATAGTATTGATTTTTTAAAGTGTCTAGTTTAAAGGTAGTGATTCAGTGTAACCATCAGCAGCTTGTTTTTATTTGCATACTGAGGAAAGTGCTTTGGTAATAACTATTGCCTACATCACTTTTAGTCGACTTTTTCGGCTTCTTTCCTTACTTTTACAGGTTCTGAATCGGTGTCTCCCGAAAGCAATTTTTCAGCAATGAGCAACAAGATTGGCAGAATGACATCATCCGCATAGCCGACCATCGGAATGAAGTCAGGGATCAGATCGATGGGACTGATGATGTAAAGGACGATTCCCAACACCATTAATTTTCTTCTTGTGTCGACTTTAGCGTCAAAAAGAGACAGGATCAGTGTTTTGATTTGTGTCATAGGCGTTTTCCTCTGTTTTTTGTGAAGTTTCATCAGGCAGCACCCTTTCATAATTTCTAATTGTTTTTTTCGAGTTTTTTTAAGGACACGTGTCTTCCGTTGGCCTTTATTTTTTTGTACACCATTAGTATAACCTAACCAACTTAAGAATAAATGAGTCTTAAGAACCATTTTTTAAATTATATAATAAATAGTTCTTAATTTCATCCTGTATGCTTGAATATGCTCAACATCACGAGCTAAAGCGTTTTTCTTTTATACACTCGCTTCTCCTGTTTTTTAATACTTCAAAATGTAAACCGTATTCTCTTACTTTATGTTAGACATTCCAATAATAACGCACTAGAATATATAAGACAAATTAAGAGTGGTCGACCGACACGGGATGTATGAGATGTATTGGATATTTTGGGTGCCATAGCACTTGGGATAAGCGGACCTTACGTAGTCATCACTTTGTTCATTACCATTACCATTTTGAGAGTAGCATCGGTCCATTATAAATGGACCCTCCCCCACTATTTTTCTGCACAAAAGAGGATCGGTTTTGACTAAACTGAAAATCAGCACACAAAAAAGCACTCTCGATCGGACTATATTCTAGCCCATTCGAGAGTGTTTTTTCTGCAGTGATATCTCATTTCATTTAATTCAAGAGTTCATATTCACTTAGTTCAGTCGCCTAAGCCGACACGTTCAAAGATCTCATCAACATTTTTCAGATGGTAAGTGTAATCAAAGGCATCATCCAGTTCTTCCTGATTCAGTAACGACATGATTCTTTCGTCCTGTTCCAGTAAGGGCTTGAAGGCGGTCTGTTTGTCCCAGGCTTCTGCTGTCCTCGGCTGTACCAGATCATAGGCATCTTCTCTGCTCAAGCCTTTATCGATCAGTTTCAACAGCACACGCTGGCTGTATATCAGTCCAAACGTCGCATTCATGTTCCGTTTCATATTTTCCGGGAACACGGTCAGATCGCCTACGATATTGGTAAACCGATTCAGCATGTAATTCAAAAGCGTCGTGCTGTCCGGTAGTATAATGCGTTCGGCCGAAGAATGGGAGATATCGCGTTCGTGCCACAACGTGACATTTTCGTACGCCGTCATCATGTGTCCGCGTATAACACGAGCAAGTCCGACCATGTTCTCTGATCCGATCGGGTTGCGTTTATGTGGCATGGCTGATGACCCTTTTTGGCCTTTAGCAAAGCCTTCTTCAACTTCTCTTGTTTCCGACTTCTGCAGTCCTCTGATTTCAGTCGCAAACTTCTCTACACTGGTTGCAATGAGTGCTATCGAGCTTAAATATTCAGCATGCAGATCACGCGGCAGGACTTGGGTCGAAATTTCCTGTGGACGTGTTCCCAGTTTCTCACAGACAAATTTTTCTACGAATGTCGGAATATTGGCAAATGTCCCGACTGCTCCGCTTATTTTGCCCGCTTCCACTCCTTTTGCCGCATGTTCAAAGCGTTCGATATGGCGTTTCATTTCTGAATACCAAAGAGCGAGTTTCAATCCAAAGGTAGTCGGTTCGGCATGAACCCCGTGTGTTCGACCCATCGTCACCGTGTATTTATGTTCTTTTGCCTTCTCACCGATCACTTCAAGCAATTGCTGTAAATCATTCCTCAACACATCATTCACTTGTTTCAGCTGGTAACCATAGGCTGTATCCACGACATCCGTGCTGGTCAAGCCATAATGGACCCATTTCCTTTCGTCACCGAGTGATTCAGAAACCGAACGGGTAAACGCAACAACGTCGTGCTTGGTCTGCTGTTCGATTTCTAGAATGCGCTTGATATCAAACGAGGCATTCTCACGAATCTTTTGAACATCTTCTTTAGGAATGACTCCCAGTTCTGCCCAGGCCTCATCTGCTAAAATTTCAACTTCCAGCCAGGACTGATAGCGGTTCTGTTCTGACCAGAGTTCTTTCATTTCAGGTCTTGAATAGCGTTCAATCATATCGTCAGTCTCCTAATTCCAAATTTTCGTTTCATCAATAGCGTGTAAAGTTTCTTCTATATCATCAGTTAAGATCGTGACGTGACCCATTTTACGTCCGACTTTGACCCCTGTTTTCCCGTAGTCGTGGACATGCCATGATGGCTGAGTGTTGTTCAGCTCCAACGCCTGGTCAAAATGTTCGCCCAGAATATTGATCATCACAGCAGGTTTCAATAATTCGACTTCAGGTAAGGGATATCCGCAGATGGCCCGGATGTGCAGGTCGAATTGAGAAGCTGTACAGGCTTCGATCGAATAATGCCCCGAATTATGCGGACGTGGCGCTAATTCGTTGGCATAGATTTTCCCCGATTCCGTTAAGAACAGTTCCACACCAAGAGCACCCACCAGCTGCATTTTCTCGGCAATGGTTTTGGCCATTCCTTCCGCCTCTTTAAGTGCCTCTTTTGAAACACGAGCGGGGACGATGCTTTCGAGCAGAATATTATCCTGATGAATATTCTCTGACACAGGTAGAGTCACGACATCACCCACTTCATTACGGGCCACCATGATCGAGATCTCCTTGTCGAAGGCTACCCATTCTTCCAAAACACAAACGCCTTTTTCGATTAAATCCAAAGCTTCTTCAATATCTGACTCAGACTTCAAAACGACCTGACCTTTGCCGTCATATCCCCCGCGAATGGTTTTCAATACCGCAGGATAGCCGAGGGTTTTTACCCCTTCCACTAAGTCAGCTTTCGTTTCAATTTTAGCATAAGAGGCAATCGATATGCCTGCTTTTTTCAAGAATTCTTTTTCATTTAATCGGTTTTGAGTGATCAAAAGCAGCTCCGTCCCTTGCGGAATCGCGATAGCGACTTGTTCAAGGACACGTTCGATCGTCTGGGCATCGACGTTTTCGAATTCGTATGTCAGCACGTCGCTGCGCTCGGCCAGTTCTTTCAAGGCTGCTAGATCATCATAGGCGGCTTCGATGTGCCAGTCGGCTACCTGGGCAGTTGGACAGTCGTGGGTGGGATCCAGTACAGCGATCCGATACCCTCTTTCTTTGGCGGAAAAAGCCATCATCCGGCCGAGCTGTCCGCCACCAATGATACCGATCGTGCTGCCAGGTCTGATCTGTTTAGACAAGCGCATCACTACTTTCCAATACGTTCTGTTTCATAGCTTCTCTTCTCGAGTCGATCCGTTCGGCGATCTCTAAATCAGTGGTACCCAGTATCTGTGCTGCCAGAAGTCCGGCATTCGTTGCCCCGGCTTTGCCGATCGCGACGGTCGCGACAGGCACGCCGCCAGGCATCTGAACGATGGACAGCAGTGAATTCAGGCCATTCAAAGCCTTGGATTGTACCGGGACCCCGATGACAGGCAGCGTCGTTTTTGCCGCCAGCATGCCCGGTAAATGAGCGGCGCCTCCTGCTCCGGCGATGATCACTTTGATGCCGCGCGCTCTTGCCTCTCTTGCATACTCAAACATCAAATCGGGTGTACGGTGTGCAGAAACGACCTTTTTCTCATAGCCTATCTTCAGTTCGTCCAGCACCTCACACGTGTGTTTCATCGTTTCCCAGTCTGATGTGCTTCCCATAACGACTCCTACTTCGATTGCCAAATCAAACGCCTCCCAATTTAGTGATCAACTACTCTTTCATCTAGTTTACTCTTTTAGAGCCCTATTTCCAATATCTGTCCGGTACACACAACCCGTTGTGTCGACTGATGCAAGCGCCTGGTAGATGTTCTCTTGTGCGTCTTTCATCGTTTCACCAGATGCTTCGACCAAATAAATACGTCCACCAGCTGAAACTAATCCGCCCGCTTCTTCTGTGACGCCTGCGAAGTATAATTGAACGTCCTCTGTTGATTCAGGAAGAGTCAGCGGAATACTTTTCTGATAGTTTTCCGGGTATCCTTCTGCAGCGACGACGACGCCTAAACTCACCCCATCTTTTTTCCAGATCAGTTCAGGTTCGTTATCTTCTAATAAATCAGTGATCACCTGAGCCAGGTCAGATTCCAATCGGTTCATCAGTACTTGGGTTTCAGGGTCACCAAAACGTGCATTGAATTCAATGGTTTTGGGTCCTTCGTCCGTCGCCATCACACCGGCGTAGAGAATGCCGACAAAGGGCGTCTGATTCTCTACCATCCCTTTAGCGGCGGGAATAATTATACGTTCAACGGCTTCTTTTACGATAGATTCTGATATGTGCGATACAGGCGCATATGCACCCATCCCTCCCGTGTTGGGTCCCTTGTCGCCTTCCAGCAGACGTTTATGGTCTTGAGAAATAACCATCGGGTACACTTTTTCGCCATTGACGAATGCCATCAGGGAAAATTCTTCACCTGTTAAGTATTCTTCGATCACCACTCTTGCATTCAGTGCGCCGTATTTCTGGTCCAGCATCATGTCTTTTAGCGCGCTTGTGGCTTCTTCTTTTGTTTCAGCAACGACGACACCCTTTCCTGCAGCCAGGCCATCTGCCTTAATCACAACCGGCACAGTCCCCTGCTCGATATACTTTCTTGCTGAAGCGTAATCAGCGAACGACTGATAGTCTGCTGTCGGGATCTTATTTTTGATCATCAGTTCTTTTGCGAATTCTTTTGAGGCTTCGATCAATGTCGCAGCTTTTGAGGGGCCGAATATTTTCAATCCTTCTGCCTGGAAATCATCCACTATGCCGTTAAACAACGGTATTTCTGGTCCGACGATCGTCCAGGAAATGTTCTCTTTTTTTGCGAAGTTGATCAAAGCCGCATGATCAGACTGGTCTATCTCCAAAACTTCGATGCCGTCTTTTTTCATGCCTGCATTTCCCGGTGCACAAAAAACGGTCTCGACTTGTTCACTTGATACAAGCTTTTTAGCAATCGCGTGCTCGCGACCGCCTCCCCCGACAACTAAAAGTTTCACTGTCTTCTCCCCTTCATCGTGCTTTATTGTGCTTTTATATACCTATGTAAAAAGGAAAGAGAGGTTTCCCCCTCTTCGATCGAGCTTAATGTCTGAAATGACGCATCGATGTGAACACCATTGCTATCCCGTGTTCGTTCGCTTTATCGATCGATGCCTGGTCTTTGACGCTTCCGCCTGGTTGAATGATGGCTTGAATGCCATGTTCAGCGGCATACTCCACGCTGTCATCCATCGGGAAAAAGGCATCACTCGCAAGAACGGCTTCTTTTGCCTGTTCCCCCGCCTGTTCGATCGCTATTTTCACAGCGCCTATCCGGTTCATCTGACCGGCACCTATGCCTAAAGTCTGTTTGTCATTCCCAACGACGATCGCATTGCTTTTAACGTGTTTAACGGCTTTCCAGTTTAATTGCATTGCCGCCAACTGTGCCTCAGTCGGTGCTTTTTCTGTCACAACTTTCCATTCAGGCGCCTCTTTTTCGTCGACCATATCTTGATCCTGAACCAGTAGGCCGCCTAAAACAGAGACCGTTTCTTTTCCGCCTTTTTTCGCTTCTGAAAAATCAAGTTCCAGTAAACGGATATTTTTCTTTTTAGTTAATAGCTTCAAGGCATCTTCAGAATAGTTCGGTGCGATGACGATTTCCAAAAAGATCTTGTGCAGTTTTTCAGCTAAGGCTAAGGACACTTCTTCGTTCACGACGACGATGCCGCCAAAGATCGACATCGGGTCCGCTTCATATGCCCGGTCAAACGCTTCTTCGACCGTCTGGCCGATGCCGATTCCACAAGGATTCATATGTTTGAGTGCGACGGCGACCGGTTCATCAAAATCACGGGCGATCCGAATCGCTGCATCGGCGTCTTTGATGTTGTTAAATGACAAGGCCTTCCCGTGCAGTTGCTTGGCTTTCGCTATAGAATAGCTTGAGGCCAGCGGTTCTTCATAAAAGACTGCTGTCTGATGACTGTTTTCTCCGTATCGCAACGTTTGTTTATGATCATACGTGTGTGTCACTGTTTCCGGTTCAGTTTCTCCCGTTAAAGCCGTTAAGTATTCAGCGATCAGCGCATCATAACTCGCTGTGTGTCGGAAGACTTTTGCGGCTAGTCGTTGTCTAGTTGCTATCGACGTTTCCCCGTCTGTTTCGAGTTCTGCGATCACCTCGTTGTAGTCGTTGGAATCGACCACAACCGTCACTGAAGCAAAGTTTTTCGCTGCACTGCGCAGCATGCTCGGTCCGCCGATATCGATCTGTTCGATGGCTTCTTCTGGTGTCGTCTCTGCTTTTGAAATGGTTTCTTTGAATGGATAGAGATTCACACAGACAAAATCGATGGGCTGAATATCATGCTCCTTCATCGCCCTCATGTGGCTGTCAAGGTCGCGGCGTCCAAGCAAGCCACCGTGAATAAGCGGATGCAGCGTCTTCACGCGTCCATCCATCATCTCAGGAAACCCGGTCACTTCTTCAATAGAGAGCGTGGAAATGCCCGCTTCATCTAAAACCCGCTTGGTCCCGCCGGTCGATATGATTTCTATGTTCTGTTTGACTAATGCTTTGGCAAAAGCTACTATGTTGGTTTTGTCTGATACACTAATGAGTGCGCGTTTCATAATGGCATGCTCCTTTTGCAGCTTTTTTATATACGTTTGAATGACTTCTGGAAACAACTCATGCTCGAGTGCATGTATTTTTCCTTCTAATAATTCTATCGCATCGCCTTGATGAATGGCAACTTTTCTTTGAGCCAGTACCGGACCGGTATCGATTCCCGCATCCACCAGATGGACCGTTACGCCGGTTTCAGTCGCCCCGTCATTAAACGCATCTTCAATGCCCTGTCTTCCGGGGTATTGAGGCAAGAGTGATGGATGGATATTCACTATTCTTTTCGGATATGCTTTCAAGAGCGTGTCTCCAACGATCCGCATGTAGCCGGCCAGAACAATCAGTTCAACCGACTTAGCCTGCAGATGATCCAGCACTTCTGTTTCGTAAGCTTTTTTTGACTCAAACGCTCTCGGCTGAAAAACGATAGACGAAATGCCTAACCGTTCTGCTCTCTTTAAAACATAAGCCTCTGGTCTGTCACAAACCAGCAAAGCGATTTCCGCTTCTACTTTGCCGTCCTTTACCGCCTCAACGATCGCCTCAAAATTCGACCCATTGCCGGAAGCAAAAATTGCTATCTTCATAGGCTGATCTTTATTCAAAGGTGATCGCCTCATCTTTATTGTCACAAATTTCGCCGATCGTAACGGCAGATTCACCTGCTTGAGCTAAGCTCTGGAGCACGGCTGCTTCATTTTCTGAAGGGACAGCCAGGACCATCCCGATGCCCATATTAAATATACCGTACATTTCTTCACGTTTCAGTTCGCCATGCTTTTCTAACACTGTGAATATACCAGGAATAGGCCAGGATCCTATTTTAATCGTCGCAGAAAGGCCTTCCGGCAGCATGCGTGGAAGGTTCTCGACAAAGCCTCCCCCAGTCACATGAGAAATGCCGTGCACCCAGTCTTTCTTCAGTAACGGAAGAACAGATGACACATAGATTTTTGTCGGTTCCAATAACGCTTCCCCAAGCGTTGTTTCTCCCAATTCTTCAAATGTCGATTCATACGTGAATGTATTTTGAACAAAACAGATCTTTCTGACCAGGGAATAGCCGTTTGAATGGATACCGCTTGAAGCAATACCGATCAGCTTGTCCCCGGTTTTGACGTGTTCAGGTGTCAGGAGACGACTCTTTTCGACAACGCCTACACAAAAGCCCGCGACGTCATACTCATTTTCCCCGTACATATCCGGCATTTCAGCTGTTTCTCCCCCGATCAACCCCGCACCTGCCTGGATGCACCCATCAGAAATGCCCGCGACGATCTGTTCCATTTTTTCCGGAACGTTTTTGCCCGTCGCGATGTAATCCAGGAAGTAAAGCGGTTCGGCTCCCTGAGCTAAAATATCATTGACACACATAGCCACACAGTCGATGCCGATCGTATCGTGTTTATCCTGCTGAATCGCTATTAAAAGTTTAGTCCCTACCCCATCCGTTCCAGAAACTAACACCGGCTCCTTGACCTTTATTTTTGACAAATCAAACGTGCCGCCAAAGCCGCCCAAACCACCCATCATTCCCAGTCGCTCGGTGCGCTTCGCGTGTTTTTTGATGCGTTCAACTGTTTCATAGCCCGCTTCTACATCTACTCCTGCATTGGTGTAGGCATTTCCCATTTAATAGCTCCTCCTTATATTCATCACTGGCCGTATTGTTTACAACCTGTTCATATTGACGCAAGACATGATCAAAACATTTGTGGATTGCTTTCTTTGATTTTATTCAATGTCGTCCTATAGTCGACTTCATAATCGTATAATGGTGTCGGGTAGTCGCCAGTGAAGTAGGACATGCACAGTCCATTATGCGGTGCATCAAACTTCAATCCGATCGACTCGACGGTTCCTTCGATACTTAAGAAAGATAAACTGTCGGCACCGATTTTTTCGCGAATCTCTTCAATAGAGTAATCAGCCGCGATCAGTTCTTTCTGATTCTGGATATCGATGCCGTAAAAACAAGGATATTTCAATGGCGGAGAAGAAATGCGGACATGAACTTCAGCCGCCCCCGCCTCTTTCAGTAACTGAACGATGCGTTTGCTGGTCGTGCCGCGCACGATCGAATCATCGACCATGATTACTTTTTTACCGGCAACGACGCCTCTGACGGCAGACAGCTTCATGCGGACGCCCTGTTCTCTTAACTCCTGCGTCGGCTGAATGAACGTGCGGCCGACATACTGGTTCTTGACCAGCCCCATTTCATACGGGATGCCGCTCTCTTCAGCGTACCCGCTTGCGGCAGACAACGAAGAATTGGGGACCCCGATGACCATGTCTGCATCCACTGGGGCTTCTTTTGCCAGTCGTTTACCCATGTTTTTACGTGCGGTGTGCACATTGACCCCGCCGATGTTGGAATCCGGTCGTGCAAAGTAAATGAATTCCATTGAACAGATCTGCATCAACGTGTCGTCAGTATAGGTTTCAATGGTGTAGCCGGAATCATCGATGATGACTATCTCACCCGGCTGAACCGAACGGACAAAGGCTGCACCGACCACTTCCAGCGCACAGGTTTCACTCGCCAGCACATAAGCGCCGTTTTCCATCTGTCCGATCGACAAGGGGCGAAAGCCGTTCGGATCCAGGGCACCGATCAGCGCGTCCGGAGTCAGCATGACATAGGCAAAAGCCCCTTTCACTGTATTCAGACTTTCTTTGATGCGTCCCATCAACGTGTCCTGCTTGCTGCGTCTTATCAGATGCATCAGCACTTCCGTATCCGAATTCGAATGGAAAATGGCTCCGTTATCTTCTAATTCCTTGCGCAGGCTCAACGCATTGATCAAGTTGCCGTTATGCGCCAGCGCGATTTCTTCATCATGAAATTTGAATAAGAACGGTTGGATATTCAAGATGCTGTTATTGCCGGCTGTACTGTAGCGGACATGTCCGATCCCTGCATCGCCAGTCAGTCCCTGTAAGTCTCTTTCATCTTTGAACACTTCAGACAGCAATCCGAGATCTCTGTGCCCTTTCAAGCGCCCCTTATGCTTCGTGACGATACCGGCACCTTCCTGACCGCGATGCTGCAGACTGTGGAGTCCGAAGAAATTCAACTGCGCTGCATCCGAGTGTCCCCACACCCCAAACACGCCGCATTCCTCATTTAAACTTTTGATTTCAGCAACCATGGAATCGCCCCTTCCCAAATCTGTTTCAGTTCGTGCACGTTCAGTTCCATTTTTTCATCCTGCGTTTGGATCACTGCGCTGCCTGTGTCTGTCACTTCTCCGATTTCTGCTGCATCTGGTCCGAATAAAGCTTGGACGTTTTCAGCCGATTCCGGTTTAACTGACAAGACAAACCGCGAAGGTGATTCGGAAAACAGCCACTCTTTCGGCAGGTCTACTTTTACAGCCAGGCCATATTCATTTGAGAATGCTGATTCCAGAAGAGCCACTGCCAGCCCACCTTCAGAACAGTCGTGGGCGCTTTCGACCCAACCGTTACGGATCGCTTCCAGCACTTTGGCTTGGATCATTTTTTCTTTCATTATATCAAAAGCGAACAATTCACCTTCGATTCTTCCCAACTGCATTTTCTGAAGTTCCGACCCATTAAAATCAGCTTTTGTTTCGCCGATCGCAAAGATTTTATCTCCAACCTTTTTGAAATCAGCCGTCGTGACATGGTTCAAGTCTTTGACCAGTCCGACCATTCCGATCATCGGTGTCGGATAGATCGCTTCCCCATTAGTTTCATTGTATAAAGATACATTCCCTGAGATAACTGGCGTGCCTAATGTCTCACAGGCTTTGGCGATGCCGTCTGCCGATGTCCAGAGTTCCCAGAACACTTCCGGCTTGTCCGGATTACCGTAATTCAGGCAGTCGGTAATAGCTAACGGTTCGCCGCCACTCGCCACGATATTTCTGGCTGCTTCCGCCACGGCCATCTGTCCACCCATTTCTGGATTCAAGTACAGGTAACGGGCGTTGCAATCCGTCGTCATTGCCAGTGCTTTTCGCGTGCCTCGGATGCGTAAAACCGCTGCATCACTGCCGGGCCCAACCACGGTATTGGTTCGGACCATCGAATCATACGTTTCATAGATCGCTTTTTTAGATGCGATCGTCGGCTGCTGCAGGAGCTGTTTTAAAGTCTCCCCGGCATTTTCGACGATAGGGTCGAAAGCTTTCATTTCTTTGAATCGCTGGATACGAGCAGGTTCGACATATTCTTTATGATAGACCGGCGCTTCTTCCGCCAAGGCATCAACAGGGAGGTCCGCTACCTGTTTTCCTTCATGATACAAACGGTATTGCCCATCATCTGTGACGTGTCCGATATTGACGGCATCGAGTTCGTACCGTGAAAACAATTCTTTCACGCGTTCTTCAGACCCTTTCGTCACACAGATCAGCATGCGTTCCTGTGACTCGGACAACATCATTTCATAAGGGGTCATGTGCGTTTCACGCTGTGGCACGTCATCTAAATTCAGGACCAGTCCGCTACCCGCTTTCGAGGCCATCTCAGCACTGGACGAAACCAGTCCGGCGGCCCCCATGTCCTGAATGCCGACTAAAATATCACTGTGATCCTGGATCAGTTCCAGACACGCTTCCATCAACAATTTTTCCATAAACGGATCCCCGACCTGAATAGCTGAACGTTCGGATTCTTCGCCATCACTGAATTCTTCAGAAGCGAACGTCGCGCCATGGATCCCATCTCGACCCGTTTTAGCGCCAACATACATGATCGTATTACCGACGCCTTTAGCCTGTCCTTTTTGAATATCTTTATGATCGATCAGTCCGACACACATCGCATTTACGAGCGGGTTGCCTTTATAAACGGGATCAAAGCCGATTTCTCCGCCGACCGTTGGAATACCGATACAATTACCGTAGCCGCCGATACCAGCCACGACTTCTTCCAGCAAATATTTTGTCCGTTCATTATCCAGTTCCCCAAAACGCAGGGAGTCAAGCAGTGCGATCGGGCGCGCACCCATACTGAAAATATCACGGATGATGCCGCCTACACCGGTAGCTGCGCCTTCATAAGGTTCGATCGCCGAGGGATGGTTATGACTTTCCGCTTTAAATACGACCGCCTGGTTGTCGCCGATATCGACGATCCCGGCGCCTTCTCCCGGCCCCTGAAGGACATGGGGCCCGTCTGTCGGGAATTTACGCAGTACCGGTTTTGAATTTTTATAAGAACAGTGTTCGCTCCACATCACTGAAAAAAGTCCGGTCTCCGTATAATTCGGCAGACGACCCAGGATGTCTTCAGATATCATGCGATACTCTTCGTCAGTGAGTCCCCACTGGGCATAGATACGTTCATTTTTAATCATTTCTGCTGAGGGTTCATGAATGGTTTTCATACTTCTGTAGTCTCCTTTGCAAAGTTCCTGACTATCGACTCAAAAAAGCGCAGACCGTCACTTGATCCAAGCAAGTCTTCAACGGCTCTTTCTGGATGGGGCATCATGCCAAGGACATTGCCTTTTTTATTAATGATGCCGGCAATATTTTCGACCGACCCATTGGGATTTTCAGACGCATAGGTGAAGACGATCTGGTTATTCGCTTTCAAGTCAGCCAGCGTGTCATCGTCACAATAATAATTGCCTTCGCCGTGAGCGATCGGGATGGTGAGAACTTCGTCTTGCTCATATTCTGAAGTGAATTTAGTGTCAGCATTTACCACTTTCAGCTCAGTCGTCTTGCAGATGAAATGCAGATTTTCATTCCGCTGCAGGGCACCCGGGAGCAGACCGGCTTCGACTAAAATCTGAAAACCATTGCAGGTCCCGAAAACAAGTTTGCCTTCATCAGCGAATCGCTGCACTTCAGTCATGACATTGGAAAAACGCGAAATTGCGCCACATCTCAGATAATCCCCGTAGGAAAAACCGCCAGGAAGGAGCACACCGTCAAAGCCAGCTAGACTTGTTGCGGTATGCGGAACATATTCTGCTTCTTCGCCCACACCGTCTCTGATCGCATGAAGCAGATCGATATCACAATTGGAACCGGGAAATTGAATCACTGCAAATCGCATGCTTAAACCGTCTCCTTTACTTCTTCTATTTCATAACGGTACGTTTCCATGACCACATTAGCCAGCAGCTTGTCACACACGGTTTCGATGACCTCTTCGACCGAACGTTCTTCATGTTTGGACACCTTTATTTCAAAATATTTGCCGATGCGGATATCGTCGATTTCATCAAACCCCATCCGGTGAACGGCACCTTTGACCGCTTCCCCTTGAGGGTCCAAAATAGATTCTTTATAGGTTACATAAACTTTTACGTTATACATGCGTCACTACTCCTTTTAAAGTTGGTTTAAGCGATTCAATACTTCCTGATACAAGGGAATGATGTCTCCAAGGTCTTGTCTGAATATATCCTTGTCCAGTCTATCGTTCGTCTTTAGGTCCCACAGACGGCACGTATCCGGTGAAATTTCATCAGCCAGTATGATGGTGCCATCTTTTGTTTTTCCAAATTCCAGTTTGAAATCAACTAGTCTGATTCCTGCTTGTTTGAATAAGGATATCAATGCCTGATTTATGTGTCGTGTCTGTTTCTTCAATTCTGTCACTTCTTCTTTGGTTGCGAGCTCGAGTGCCAGGACATGATCATCGGTGATCAGCGGATCGTTCAGAGCGTCATCTTTCAAATAGAATTCCAAAATAGGGAAAGGTAGGTCTTTTCCTTCTTCTACGCCTAGACGTCTGGAAAAGCTTCCTGCTGCAACGTTTCGTATCACTACTTCCAGCGGAAACATCTCTACCTTTTCAATGGCCTGATCCGTATCGGACAGTCGCTCGATGAAGTGACTGGAAATACCTTTTTCCTTCAGTTTTTCAAAAATCAGACTCGTGATCTGATTGTTCAGTTCGCCTTTGCCGGCTATGGTTTCTTTTTTCGCTCCATTGCCTGCGGTGGCCTGATTTTTATAGGTGACCCACAACACATCGGGTTCGGTGGTTTCGAATAGTTGTTTTGCTTTTCCTTCGTAAAGAAGGCCTCTTTTTTCCAACAGAATACCCCTCCTTGGCTCATCTCTCAAACACGAACATTGTTATCACTTTACATAAGTATCGTTCTTGTCTATCGATATGTCTTCATCATAATTAATATGATTCTATGAGTCAACCTTTATGTGGATATTTCCTTTTAAATATCATCTATTGTTCGTCATTTCGTCTTTATCATTCTTTTAATATATTAAAAACAAATAAAAACATGTTAAAAGCGAATGTCATCCTCCTATATAGTTAAGATCCGCAGTGAAAGAAGCTTGATGATCTATCACATAAATAAAAGCACAAGGTCCCGGCGGAAAACCGGAAGCTTGTGCTTACTATGCTTACAATACTTTTGCTAAAAAATCTTGGGTACGTTCATGTGTCGGATGGGTAAAGATGTCTTCCGGTTTGCCTTGTTCGACGATATAACCGCCATCCATAAACAGCACACGGTCAGCCACTTCTCGAGCGAAGCCCATCTCATGTGTAACGACGACCATCGTCATCCCCGATTGGGCTAGGTCTTTCATGACTTTCAATACTTCTCCAACCATCTCGGGATCGAGCGCGGATGTTGGTTCATCAAACAGCATCACATCAGGATCCATCGCCAAGGCACGGGCAATCGCGACACGCTGTTGTTGTCCGCCGGATAAGCTGGAAGGATACGCTTCGACTTTGTCTCCCAGCCCCACTTGTTCAAGGAGTTCTATCGCTCTCTTGTCAGCGGCATCCTGCGAGACCCCTTTCGACTTGACCGGTGTAATGGTTAAATTCTGTTTGGCTGTCATATGGGGGAACAAGTTAAACTGCTGGAACACCATGCCCATTTTTTGACGCAGCTGATTAAGCTCCGTTTCTTTTAACCCGGTCAGCGTTGTGTTTTCAAACACGATTTCTCCATCAGTCGGTTCTTCAAGCAAGTTCAGACAACGCAGAAAAGTTGACTTGCCGGAACCCGAAGGTCCGATGACTACGACCACTTCCCCTTTTTTTATTTCTTCATTGATATCCTTCAACACAACATTTTTACCAAATGATTTTTTTAAGTGATTTACTTTAATCATGATTCATTCTCCCTTCATAGTAGTTCAAGATTTTCGTTAAGCTAAAGGTCAACGTGAAGTAGATAAGCATCGTGATGAAGAGTGGCAAAATCCCCTGGAAGGAAACCGAACGAACCACACGGGTTTGAAAGATCAGTTCACCTACACCGATGACGGATACGATCGATGATTCTTTAATAATGGTAATGAATTCATTCCCGAGCGCCGGCCAAATATTCTTCAATGCCTGCGGGAAAATGATATGACGTAACGCGTTGTTTTTGCTCATCCCTAAACTTCGAGCCGCTTCTTCCTGCCCTTTATTCACCGAGTTCAAACCACTTCTGATGATTTCAGCGATATACGCTCCAGAGTTCAGCGACACCGCTATGATCCCGGCCGTCAATGCGGGCAAGTTGAAAAACATCCCGGAAGCAAAGTAGATAAACATCACTTGGATCAGCATCGGTGTTCCACGAACGAATTCGATATAAGCTGTAGCTAGCGCTCTGAATAAGAATCTTTTTGACAGACGCATCAAAGCCAGAATCGCGCCTAAAATGAGCCCGAAAAACACTGCGACAGCAGAGATGAGCAGGGTGATTTTTGTCCCGTCCCAGAAATACCTCCAGTAGTCTGAAACAAACCCTGATTCTTCATCTGATTGAGCCATGTATTCGCCGGCTACAGCGAGATAGTCTTCCGTTAAATTCTGCTCTTCAATTTCCGCTAAACTCTGATCGACCGCTTCGACTAACGAATCTTCCCCTTGTCTGAAAGCAACTGCTGAACCCGCATCATCGTCTTCCATCTCAAACTCACCGACAAAAGTGAATAAATCTTCGTTACTACCGGCATGCGCTTCCGCATTGGGACCCTGCATGACGATCGCTTCGATACGGTTGGTTTTCAAAGCAAGCAGCAGATCACTTAAGTTAGTTAAACTCATAATTTCCGCATCATCTATCTGGTCTGACAAGCCTTCTTGTAAAGAGCCTGATTGGGCGCCGATACGCAGCCCCTTCAGTGACTCCATTGACGTATACACTTCTTTGTCTTCGGTTCTTATCATGATATTTTGAAAGGTTTTAAAGTAAATTTCAGAAAAGTCGACACTTTTTCGACGTTCTTCTGTGGGCGTCATCCCCGCAATGACCACATCAACATTCCGTGCCTCTAGCGCCGGCAGCAGACTGTCAAAGCCGATGTCTTTAATTTCCAGTTCCACACCCAAATCATCCGCTATTTTTTGAGCAATCATCATGTCCATCCCGACGACCTGACGTTCGCCGTCTACCTCAGCGTAAAATTCAAACGGCGGAAAGTCAGCACTTGTTCCAACAACCAGGACACCTTCGTCCAGCACGCGCTCAAGAGCAGATCCATCTTCTGCCGACACGTGATCTGATGGTATGAACAGACCTGTCAATACAAGTAGAAATATCAGTACCCCTGTTACACTCTTTTTCATATCATTCTCCCCTTTGTTGTCTTTCATTAAGCAACTTAAAAAGTATCATACCACCGTAAAAATAATTATGCAATATAATAATTAAAAAAGAATAAATAATAACGTTTACATGCCTTTAATGCATGTTTTATGTATAAAAAGAATAAACATTCACTTGTTTATTCAAAAAAAGAGAATGAGCTGTGCTCATTCTCTTTCGTCCCATAATAGTTTGTTTCGGTTCCTTTCCATCCTTAAAGCTTTCACTATTTTTCTATAGAAAGTATAGCACCCCCCACATGCTTGGATCATTTCAGTGTAAAAAGAACATACAAGACAAACGTGCTGCGTCTTGTATGTTCTAAAATTATTTTAATTATCCTGAAAGTCAGTTATGCTTCAGTAAGTGTGA